>DNMQ01000468.1 GCA_003488145.1 Pseudomonas sp. | reverse complement strand
TCGCGCCGACCATGGCCGCGCAGATCTTCGGCGCCGGCGTGGTCTGTACTCTTGGCAGTGACGAGGCCGATGCCGCCAAGGCGATCGCGCAGATGGGCGCCGAGCATCAGGCGTGCGAAGTCAGCGACATCGTCGTGGACAAGCAGCATCGACTGGTCACCACACCGGCGTACATGCTGGCGCAATCCATCAGCGAAGCCGCTTCGGGCATATACAAGCTGGTCGACCGGGTACTGGAAATGACCACCGAAGACTGATCCGAACGCCGCCGAATGATCCCGGGTCCGCCCGGGATTTTTTTGCGCGAAAGCCGCCAAAGCCGCGGCTGCTCGTGCCGCCACTCTGTTCAGCGCGAACATCCTCGGGCAGCTTGATCGCTCATCCACAGGAACGCCGACCATGAACCACGACGACGCCCTGCTCGCCGAGCAGGCCCAGGCGGTACGCCAGATGTTCGAACGCATCCCCTTCAACCAGGCGCTGGGCATCGAACTCGACGAGGTATCGACCTCCCAGGTCGTCATGCACCTGCCGATGAAGCCGGAGCTGGTCGGCAACTTCGTCCACGGCATCCTGCATGGCGGGGTCATCGCCTCGCTGCTGGACGTGGCCGGCGGGGCGATGGCAATGCTCGGCGCCTTTGACAAGCATCGCCATCTGACCACCCAGGAGCGCGCCGCACGGCTTTCCCGGCTGGGAACCATCGATCTGCGCATCGACTACCTTCGCCCAGGCCGAGGCACCCGCTTCAGTGCCAGCGCGATGCTGCTGCGTTCGGGCAACAAGGTCGCGGTGGTGCGTTCTGAGCTGCACAACGAACTGGGCACCCTGATCGCCGTGGGCACCGGCACTTATCTTTGCGGTTGATCAGCCGATAGGAGATTGGCGGCCAGGGTGACCTCTCGTACACTCTGCCGAAGATGGCCATGCGCCACTATCCTCACGAGGCAGGACGCCCGACTGTTCGAGTGCCGCCGCGTGTCCAGACTACTGTTTTCCGACCTTCCCGCCGACCAGATTGCCCTGCTCGGCCACAGTCACGACCCTCTGCTGGTCGTTCTCTCCTACCTGGTCGCCAGCGCGGCGGCGTTCACCGCACTGGCGCTGGCCAAGCGGGTCAGCCGCAGCGGCAGCCCGCGCGGCCGCGACTTGTGGCGTTGGGTCGGCACGTTCGCTCTGGGTGGCGGGATCTGGTCGATGCACTTCATCGGCATGCTGGCCTTCAGCGCGCCGCTGGATATCAGCTACGACCATCGCATCACCCTGCTTTCGCTGCTGATCGCCATGGCCGTGTCTTATGTGGTGATGCGTCTGCTCGGTCGCGATCGCCTCAGCGTGCCGCAGTACGCGCTGGCCGGCACGGCCGCCGGCATCGGCATCGCCGCCCTGCACTACACCGGGATGGCGGCGATACGCTCGCTGGCCACGCTCTACTACGCACCGCTGGCCTTCGCTGCCTCTGTTCTGATCGCCATCGGCGCCTCGATCGCCGCGCTGGTGCTGGGATATCACTTCCGCGCCAGCCAGAGCCGGCACCAGCACTGGCAGCGCCTGCTCTGCAGCCTGTTGATGGGCGCGGCGATCGTTTCGATGCACTACACCGGCATGCATGCGCTGACCCTGGCAGTCCCCGCCCACATGCTGGAGCACACCGCCCCGTTCGGCAGTCATGGCGGCCAGCATGCCGTCCTCGCCTCGGCAATCGGTCTGGTCGCGCTGCTGGTGATCGTCACCGGCATCGCCGCCAGCTGGGCCGAGCAGCGCTTCAGCGAGCAACGCCAGGCACTCGACCAGGCCGAGCACCAGCTAAACGCGATGACCCATTACGACCCGCTGACCAACCTGTTCAACGGTCGCGCCTTCACCGAGATGGTCACCCAGGTCCTGGCCGCGCGCGAGGAACGTCAGGCGCTGGCCGTGCTGGTGGTGGATCTGGACAACTTCAAGCGCATCAACGACAGCCTCGGCCACCGCAGCGGCGACCTGGCATTGCAACAGGCGGCGCATCGAATCCGCGCGGTACTCGGTCAGCACGACATGCTGGCGCGCTTCTCCGGCGACGAGTTCTGCGTCTTGACCCTCGGCCAGTGGGAGCAGGCCCAAGCGCTGGCCAACCACATCCTCGAACAGCTGCGCCCGCCCTTCACCCTCGGCGACACCCAGCTGCGCTTGACCGCCAGCATCGGCATCAGCCAGTACCCCGAAGACGGCCTGAACTTCGATGCGCTGTTCCGCCACGCCGGCCTCGCGGTCGGCCAGTGCAAGGCCAGCGGCCGCAACCGCAGCCTGCGCTTCAACCCCGCGCTGGAACTGCGCGCCCAGGAGGATCTGTCGCTGGAACAGGACCTGCGCCGCGCACTGAATGAAAACCTCCTCAGCGTGAACTATCAGCCCATCGTCGATGGCCGCAGCGGCGAGCCGGTGAGCCTCGAGGCGCTGGTGCGCTGGCAGCATCCGCAGCAGGGGTTCATCAGTCCGGAGCGTTTCGTCGGGCTGGCCGAACAGCATGGCTTCGTCGCCGAGCTGGACACCTGGGTGGCGCGCCGCGCCTGCGCCGACCTGGTCGGGCTGCTGGCGGAAGGCCACGATCTGCGCATGGCGGTCAACTGCTCGGCGCTCAACCTGTCCAACCCGCAGATGCCCGCGGTGGTTGCGCGGATCCTCGAACGCACGGGGCTGGAGCCCGCGCGACTGACCGTGGAAGTCACCGAGAACGCCCTGATGAACAGCCTCGGCGCGGCGATCCGCACGCTGGACGCGGTGCGCGAGCTGGGCGTGAAGGTTTCGATCGATGACTTCGGCAGCGGCTATTCCTCGCTGACCTACCTGCGTCAGCTGCCGGTCGATACGCTCAAGGTCGACCGTGCGTTCGTTCGGGAAATTGCCGAGCAGGCCAACGACCGCGCCATCACCGCAGCGATCATCGCCATGGCGCACAAGCTGGGTTTGAAGGTGGTGGCCGAAGGGGTGGAAGAGGCAGTGCAGCTCGACTATCTGCGCGAAAACGGCTGCGACTTCATCCAGGGTTACTACTATAGCCGGCCGCTGCCGTTAACGGCGCTGCGCGACTGGCTGGCCGAGCGGCCACTCACTGCGACCGTGACAACCGCGTAAGCAGTCGGTCCAGCGCATTGGCGAACGTCTGACGGTCACGCTCGCCGTAAGCCGCCTGGCCGCCACCCACCTGCCCCTGATCCCGCAGATCGGTGAACAGGTTGCG
>DNMQ01000082.1 GCA_003488145.1 Pseudomonas sp. | reverse complement strand
CGCATACCGGTGCCCCGGGCATCACCGGCGTCGCCTTGGAGGCGGTGGCGCTGCCGAGCCAGTTCATGGAGAACTGGTGCTGGGACCCCGAGGGCCTGGCGCTGATCTCCGGCCACTACCGTACCGGCGAGCGCCTGCCGAAGGACAAGCTGGACATGATGCTGGCGGCGAAGAACTTCCAGTCCGGCATGATGATGGCGCGCCAGCTGGAGTTCTCCCTGTTCGACTTCGAACTGCACGCCACCCACGGCGACGGTCGCAGCGTGCTGCAGGTGCTCGAGCACATCCGCGACGAGGTCTCGGTGATGCGCCCACCGGCCTACAACCGCTTCCCCAACAGCTTTGCGCACATCTTTTCCGGTGGTTATGCGGCCGGTTACTACAGCTACAAGTGGGCGGAGGTGCTGTCGTCCGATGCCTTCTCGCGCTTCGAGGAAGAAGGCGTGTTCAACTCCGAAACCGGGCGCGCCTTCCGCGAGGCGATCCTGGCCCGTGGCGGCTCCCAGGAGCCGATGGTACTGTTCGTCGATTTCCGAGGCCGCGAGCCGTCCATCGACGCCCTGCTGCGCCACCTCGGGCTGGTAGCGGAGGCCGCGGCATGAACGACGAAGTAACCCGTGTCACCACCAAGCGCTTCATTGCCGGGGCCGTGTGCCCCGCGTGCAGCGGTACGGACTGCATCAAGATGTGGGACGTTGACGGTGTGCCGCACCGCGAATGCATCGACTGCGGCTACGCCGACACCCTTAACGCCCAGGGCCAGTCGGTGCCCATGGAACTCGGCACGCGGGTAAACAAGGTCCAGCCCAAGCCGGCCAATCCGCAAGTGCAGTCGGTGCAGTTTTTTCCTAATCCGAAGTTGAAGAAGCCCGAGTAGCCACAGTGCTGCACCTGACCTGCGGCGACCTGGCCGGCGACAGCGTACGTGCGCTACTGGCCAGGTTCGAGCCCGAGGTACAGGTGCGGGTGTTGCGCGACGACCTGGCTGTCGGACCGCTGAATGACGTGGATCGTGCGCCTTGCGCTGCTCGCGCCGCATTCTGGGAGCAGGTCTGGCCCGCAGAGGTGGCTCCACACCCGGTGTTCGCCGATGAGCTAGCGGCTGATGCACTCTGGCTAGCCAACCTAGCCAACCTAGCCAAACAGGCTGCGGCCGTAACGGTTTGGCACGGCGACAGCGCATCCGAACAGCTACTGCTGGCTCGCATCGCCGCGCTGCTGCAGGGCTCCAGATGCGGGTTGCACGAAGTCGCTTGCGGCACCGGAGACAGCCGCGCCGGCCAGCGCAAGGCGGTGTCCATGCATTCGCCCGAGGCACTGGCGGCGCTATACAGCCCACAGGCGGTTCCCGCGTCTCGCCAGGCTGAACTCGCTGCGGTCTGGCACGAGCAGTGCGCGAGCACGCATGGCATTCGCCGCTGGTTCGAGGGGGCGTTTCGGGGCGAAGACTATCGACTGATCGACGCGGCGCTGGTCGCTGCCAGCCCCGACGAATTCGCTCCGCTGGCGCGTGCGATGGCCGAGGTCATGGGCCATTGCGACGGTTTCTTTCCCACGGATTTCTTCCTCTACTGGCGCGCCCGCGTACTGGCTGCCGCAGGGCGTCTGGAGGTACAGGGCGATCCAACAGCCGCTTACCGTGATCTGCAGGTGCGCCGAGTCATGAGGTGAAAGGCCCAATACCGAGCCATCTGCTTCGCGGCCAGGACTCGGCGCGCCCAACCTCTCAAACAAAGAACCCGCCAAGTGGCGGGTTCCTTTTTTTGTACCAGTCCAAATCAGCCCTCGACCTTCGGCGTCGCTCGCCCCGGCTGCGGTGGCGAAGCAAACAGGCGCTTGAGCTTCATCGCCGGCGCCTCGATCAGGTGCCAGGACAGCGCGGCGAGGATCAGCGTCGGCACGAAGGCGATCAGCGTCAGGCCGAGCACGCCGACCTGCGGGCCGAACAGGTAGATGGTCAGCTGCTGGAACGGGAAGGCGTAGATGTACAGGCCATAGGAAAAATCGCCGTACTTGCCGAAGCGCGAAATCAGCGGCAGCGGCGCGTAGGCCAGGTAGAGCACCAGATACGGCAACGCAATGAAGTACACCAGCGGGCCGATGTCGGTACGGAAGGTTGCCACCAGCGCGGCGAACAACAACGCCGCGATCCAGCCACGCCAGGGAATGTCGTCGCGATAGAGGAACAGCGCCGCGCCGCTGTAATAGAGCAAGCCCAGCTTGAAGATATTCTTGATGAAGTAGGACTCGATCCCCAGCTTGCCCAGCAGCCAGAAATGCCCGACGGCAAGCACCGCAATCGGCAGGAAGATCAGCCGCCGCTTGAGGAAACCGGTCAGCCCGAGAATCATCACGCCGATGTACATCAGCACTTCCAGCGGCAACGTCCACAACGAGCCGTTGACCACATCGGGATAGGTGTTGCCGGTGAACACACCGGGCAGTTCGTAGCGCGTCACCAGCAGGATGTTCTGCAGATAGGTCCAGGTGCCATCGGCGGCGAGGTAGCGCGCGAGGTCGAATTGCGTGACCAGCGGCCCGATGACGAAGACCGAGAGCAGCACCGCGACGATCAGCGCCGGGAAGATGCGCAGCGCCCGCTTGATCA
Source organism: Pseudomonas sp. (assembly GCA_003488145.1). GTDB lineage: Bacteria > Pseudomonadota > Gammaproteobacteria > Pseudomonadales > Pseudomonadaceae > Stutzerimonas. The sequence continues at coordinate 4,368 of DNMQ01000082.1, read as the reverse complement.
GAAAGCTCTTCGGACTGCTGCTGGCCAGCCAGGACGAGGTGATCAGATAGCCGCTCATGACGAAGAAGATGCCGACGGCGATCGAGCCGCCCTTTTCGTAGCCGGTCAGCAATGTCAGGGGCTCATCACCGCGGCGGCCAACCAGCGGATAGCTGTGGGCGAACAGCACCAGCGCCGCAGCGAAAAAGCGCAGGAAGTCGAAATTGTTCTCCCGGGTGTGGAAAGAGCCGGTGGGATGCATGGTCTGCTCCTGACGAGTAGCGGCAGTGACGTGAAGGATGGAGCGCACGCAAGCGGTGCATGCCGGTACTGCCGGATCGGTTGCGCGTCGCGCTCCGATCGTCCTTTTTGTTTGCCGGCCGGCTCCACGACAGGCGTCGCTCGCGCGTGCAAGCGTTACCCGGTCAGCCCCTTTGTCCCGAGCGCGAGGCAAATGTTCCCGAGCCAGCCGACAGGCGGTAGCAAGCAGCGTCGATCAGCGGCGCTGGCGCGCTGTCGCCAAGGCGATTACTGTATGCATGAACAGTACCTGGATCGATTTCCCATGAGTTTCCCCCGTGCCACACCACGCGGCCGCGGCACTGCGATCAACCCGGACAACCGTTTCGCTCCGATACGCAGCGAGGCGTACGACGACGGCTGGGAACAGGACGTGCCGCCGACCCGCGCCACCGAAGTGCGATTTGAGACGGCCAAGAGCGTACTGACCCGCAACCAGTCGCCAGACGTGGGTTTCGATCGCTCGGTCAATCCCTATCGAGGCTGCGAACACGGCTGCATCTACTGCTTCGCGCGGCCCAGTCATGCCTATTGGGACCTGTCGCCGGGCATCGACTTCGAGACGCGGCTGATCGCCAAGACCAACCTCGCCGAGCGCCTCGCACAGGAACTCTCCAAGCCGGGCTACGTGCCGCAACCGATCGCGCTGGGGGTGAATACCGACGCCTATCAGCCGCTGGAGCGCGAGCAGCGTCTGACGCGCCAGGCGCTGGAGATCCTGCTGCGCTTCAAGCACCCCGTGCACATCATCACCAAGGGCTCGCTGGTGCTGCGTGACCTCGATCTGCTGGTGCCGCTGGCCGAGCAGCGCCTGGTCAGCGTCTCGGTTAGCCTGACCACGCTGGACGACGAGCTCAAGCGCATCATGGAGCCGCGCGCGGCGTCGCCCTCGGCGCGACTGCGGGTGTTGCGCAGCCTGCACGAAGCGGGCGTGCCGGTAAGTGTGATGTGCGCGCCGATGATTCCGATGATCAATGACATGGAGCTGGAGCGCATGCTCGCGGCGGCGCGTGATGCCGGCGCCCGTTCGGCTGGCTACGTGATGCTGCGCCTGCCCCATGAGGTCGCAACGTTATTCGATGAGTGGCTACAAGAACATTTTCCGCAGCGTGCCGCTCATGTCATGAGCCTGGTGCGCCAGTCACGCGGCGGCAAGGAGTACGACAGCCGCTTTGGCAGCCGCATGCGCGGCGAGGGCCAATTCGCCGAGCTGCTCGGCCAGCGCTTTCAGCTGGCTTGCCGACGTCTGGGCTACAACCGCCGCGAGCAGAACTTCGGCCTGGATTGCAGCCGCTTCGCGCCGCCAGGTCAGCAGATGAACTTGCTTTAAACGCCAGCTTTTAACCTTGACCGAACGCGCATAAGCAAGCAGCAGCGTTGTTTCGGTGGATTTTGGATAACCCGAATGTGCGAATACAGCGGCGCTGGGCTAGCCTGAATTGTCTGGCCGCCACGCTCGAAGACGGTGGCCGATCTGACTTCGGAGGAAATATCGCGATGCCTGGCAATTTGAAGCTGTACCACGCTCCTGGCTCTTTTTCGTCGCGCATTGTCTGGCTTCTGGAAGAGCTGGGCGCTGATTATGAGCTTCAGGTCGTAAGTGATCCGAACGTGGGCGATGGCGAAGCGGACCCCCGTAATCCTCACCCGCACGGCTTTACTCCGGCGCTGGAGCATGGCGGCCAGGTGATCAGCGAGACCGGAGCCGTTGCGCTGTATCTCACGGACCTATTTCCACAATCCAGGATTGGCGTGCCGGTCGGCGACCCCCTGCGGGCGCGCTATATAACCTGGCTGTTCTATCAGGTCGGGTTGACCGAACCGTTGATTTACATGAAGGGCAACCAGGCCTTGGAGCGAGATGCGGCCATGGCACGCCTTTACCAAGCGATGATGAGCCATATCGAGGAGGCTTTGGGTCACGGCCCGTACATTCTCGGCGAGCGCTTCACAGCAGTGGATATCCTCTATATGAGCCTATTCGAGCACGCCCGCCCGCTGCTGGGTGAAAGCGCAGTGATCGATGTTTATCTGAGCCGAGCGGACCGTCCCGCACGACGCCGCGCGAAAGCTAAAGCCGGCTGAAGTTGGCGCTACAGCCGCCGCGTTCCTGGGCCTGCCGACATGGAAGCCAGACGACGAACGCCGCCGATGTTTTGGCTGCGGCTACAGTTTTACAGCATCATTTTTCGCTAACGTAACTGGCCGCGATTTTCAAAGCACTGCGCCCTATTGCCACGGAACTATCCCCAGCAGGCAACGTACCAATCTGAGTCCAGCGGCGCCTCCATGCGCCGCATTCTTGGTGTTGGAGGCAACGTGGAGTGGATTGATCTGGTGCAATGGCCCGCCATGGTGGTCACGGTAATCGCTGCGTGGCTCATCGGCTCCCTGCAACCACGTCGACGTACCGTCGGCTTCTGGTGCTTCTTGTTGAGTAACGTTCTGTGGGTGGTATGGGGCTGGTACGCCGGTGCCTGGGCGCTGATTACGCTGCAGGTATGTCTGGCGCTGATGAACATTCGTGGCGTGAAGAAAAACGACCATCCCGATGACGTCAAGGCGGGGGCGAGCGCTATGTAAAATTGCCAGGTTGCAATCGCTGTCTATACTCCGTTCGTAAGCGTACTGATGGACTCCGACTGCGCATACAGAGCAAGGGCTGGCAACCAGGAATTGGGGGAGGCCAGATCCAAGCGTGGTCAAACCGCAGAAGCGAGCAAGCTCCTTTGTGCGGCCAGACAAGCGGTCGGCGGGATAACAAGAATCATAAGGGGAACCCGCAATGTCTCGACATCCATGCATCTGGATGGGGCTTGGGCTTTCGGCAATATTTGGCCAGGCCCAGGCGGCCTGGGATGTGAACATGCGCTCCGGCGCCACCGACGTCAGCCGTTCGGTGTTCGATCTGCACATGGCGATCTTCTGGATCTGCGTGATCATCGGCGTGCTGGTGTTTGGCGTGATGATCTATTCGATGATCGCGCACCGCCGCACCAAGCGTCAGCATTCAGCCCATTTCCATGAGAACACCCGCGTCGAGGTGCTCTGGACGGTCATCCCGCTGCTGATTCTGGTGGGCATGGCGGTCCCGGCGACGCGCACGCTGATCCACATCTACGACTCCAGCGAATCGGACGTCGACGTGCAGATCACCGGCTACCAGTGGAAGTGGCACTACAAGTACCTGGGCGAGGATGTGGAGTTCTTCAGCAACCTCACTACGCCACGCGAGCAGATCAACAACCAGGCGCCCAAGGGTGAAAACTACCTGCTGGAAGTCGACGAGCCGCTGGTGATTCCGGCCGGCGCCAAGGTGCGCTTCCTGATCACCGCGGCAGACGTCATCCACTCCTGGTGGGTGCCGGATCTCGCGGTGAAGAAGGACGCCATCCCCGGCTTTATCAACGAATCCTGGACCCGCGTCGAAGAGCCCGGCATTTACCGTGGCCAGTGCACCGAGCTGTGCGGCAAGGATCATGGCTTCATGCCGGTGGTGGTGGAGGTCAAATCCGCCGAGGACTACGCCGCCTGGCTCGGCGAGAAGAAAGCAGAGGCCGCCAAGGTGGCCGAACTGACCAGCAAGGACTGGACGCTGGCAGAACTCACCGAACGCGGCGAGAAGATCTACCAGACCTCGTGCGCGTCCTGTCACCAGGTCGGCGGCGAAGGCATCCCGCCGATGTTCCCGGCCCTCAAGGGCTCGGCTATCGCCACCGGCGATATCGAGGCGCACATCAACATCGTCGTCAACGGCAAGCCGGGCACCGCCATGGCGGCCTTCGGCAAGCAGCTGTCGGAAGTCGACCTGGCCGCGGTCATCACCTACGAGCGCAACGCCTGGGGCAACGAGACCGGCGAAATGGTCACGCCGAAAGACGTGCTCGACTTCAAACAGGCCGAAGAAGCCACCCAGTAAGAGGATTCGGTGATGAGTGCAGTGATCGACGATCATGGTCATGCCGGACATGACCACCACCACGGCCCGGCCAAGGGTCTCTCGCGCTGGCTGCTGACCACCAACCACAAGGACATCGGTTCGATGTACCTGTGGTTCAGCTTCTGCGCCTTCCTGCTCGGCGGCTCGAT
>DNMQ01000388.1 GCA_003488145.1 Pseudomonas sp. | reverse complement strand
GATGGCGTAGACGCCGAACTCGACACGCAGTCGCTCGACCTGCTCGGCCGTGAGGCCGGAGTAGGAGAACATGCCGCGCTGGGCTGCAACGAAACTGAAGTCCGTCTTCGCGCCTTTGGCCGCTAGTTGCTCGACCATGCTCAGACGCAGCTCGCGGATGCGGCTGCGCATCTCGCCCAGCTCGGCTTCCCACATGGCGCGCAGTTCCGGGCTGTTGAGCACCGCGGAGACGATCGTGGCGCCGTGGGTCGGCGGGTTGGAATAGTTGGTGCGGATCACGCGCTTGACCTGCGACAGTACGCGAGCCGACTCCTCGCGGCTCTGGGTGACCATCGACAGCGCGCCGACGCGTTCGCCGTACAGCGAGAAGGACTTGGAGAACGAGCTGGAAACGAAGAAGGTCATGCCCGACTCTGCGAAAAGGCGCACGGCGGCGGCGTCCTCTTCGATGCTGTCGCCGAAGCCCTGGTAGGCGATGTCGATGAACGGCACGTGATCCTGGGAACGCAGCACGTCGAGAATCTGCTTCCAGTCATTCAGGTTCAGATCGACGCCGGTCGGGTTGTGGCAGCAGGCGTGCAGCACGACGATGGAGCGGGGTGGCAGGTTCTTCAGGTCCTGCAGCAGGCCGGCGCGATCGATGCCGTGATTGCTCGCGTCATAGTAGCTGTAGCTCTGGACCGGGAAACCGGCCGACTCGAACAGCGCGCGATGGTTTTCCCAGCTCGGGTTGCTGATGGCAACCACGGCGTCCGGCAGCAGGCGCTTGAGGAAGTCTGCGCCAACCTTGAGTGCGCCGGTACCGCCGAGCGCCTGGGTAGTCACCACCCGGCCTTCGGCGATCAGCGGAGAATCGTTGCCGAACAGCAGCTTCTGTACGGCAGCATCGTAAGCGGCAATGCCTTCGATCGGCAGGTAGCCGCGCGGCGCATGGGCGGCGATGCGGGCATGCTCTGCCTCGACCACGGCGCGCAGCAGCGGAATGCGACCTTCTTCGTTGTAGTAGACACCGACACCGAGGTTGACCTTGTTCGGCCGCGTGTCGGCGTTGAAGGCTTCATTGAGGCCGAGGATAGGATCGCGCGGCGCCATTTCGACAGCAGAGAACAAACTCATGGTGAGGGGGCTCGAAAGAGAAGAGTGACTAGATTCACCACCCTCGCGTCGGCGCGCAGGGTGATGCGCAAACGGGGCGGTAGTATAGCGGTCATGCCTGTTGCCTGCGATATGCTACCGAGGTTTTCTGATCACTTTCGGTGCGTTTTGCGTACTGGGAAGATGGGCGGTTTCTCAGCCCTGCGCGCCAATGGCTGGGGGCGGATTTCAGGAGCCGCTGGCTGTCGCGCCAAACCGCTGGAAGGCTGTCGAAAGTCCGGCTGCCAAGCTCGCACACGTTACCTAGAGAGGCGAAATGTCCAAGTTCGAACTGGTCACGCGTTTCAAGCCGGCCGGCGATCAGCCGGAGGCCATTCGGCAGATGATCGAAGGCATCGAGGCGGGGTTGTCGCACCAGACGCTGCTGGGCGTCACCGGCTCGGGCAAGACTTTCAGCATCGCCAACGTCATCGCCCATGTGCAGCGGCCCACGCTGGTGCTGGCGCCGAACAAGACGCTCGCCGCGCAGCTCTATGGCGAGTTCAAGGCGTTCTTCCCGAACAACGCAGTGGAGTATTTCGTTTCCTACTACGACTACTATCAGCCGGAAGCCTATGTGCCGTCGTCGGACACCTTCATCGAGAAGGACGCCTCGATCAACGATCACATCGAGCAGATGCGCCTGTCGGCGACCAAGGCATTGCTGGAGCGCCCGGATGCGATCATCGTCACCACGGTGTCGTGCATCTACGGCCTGGGTGATCCGCAGTCCTATCTGAAGATGGTGCTGCACGTCGATCGTGGCGACCGCCTCGATCAGCGCGAGCTGCTGCGCCGGCTGACCGGGCTGCAGTACACGCGCAACGATATGGATTTCGCCCGCGCCACCTTCCGTGTGCGCGGCGATGTGATCGACATCTTTCCGGCGGAATCGGACCTCGAAGCGGTGCGCATCGAGCTGTTCGACGACGAGGTGGAGAGCCTGTCCGCCTTCGATCCGCTGACCGGCGAAGTGATCCGCAAGCTGCCGCGCTTCACCTTCTACCCCAAGAGTCATTACGTGACGCCGCGCGAGACGCTGCTCGATGCCATCGAGAAGATCAAGGATGAACTGCGCGAACGCCTCGACTACCTGCGCAGCCAGAACAAACTGGTGGAGGCGCAGCGTCTGGAGCAGCGCACGCGTTTCGATCTGGAAATGATCATGGAGCTGGGTTACTGCAACGGCATCGAAAACTACTCGCGCTATCTGTCCGGGCGTGATGCTGGCGAGCCGCCACCGACGCTGTTCGACTACCTGCCGGCCGATGCGCTGCTGGTGATCGACGAGTCTCACGTTTCGGTGCCGCAGGTCGGCGCGATGTACAAGGGCGACCGTTCGCGCAAGGAAACCTTGGTGGAGTACGGCTTCCGCCTGCCATCGGCGCTGGACAACCGGCCGATGCGCTTCGACGAATGGGAGGCGATCTGCCCGCAGACGATTTTCGTCTCCGCGACGCCCGGGCCATACGAGGCCGAACATGCAGGCCGCGTGGTGGAGCAGGTTGTGCGTCCGACGGGGCTGGTCGATCCGCAGATCGAGGTGCGTCCGGCGCTGACGCAGGTCGACGACCTGCTGTCGGAGATCCGCAAGTGCGTGGCCAAGGAGGAGCGGGTGCTGGTCACCACGCTGACCAAGCGCATGGCCGAGGACTTGACCGACTACCTGAGTGATCACGATGTGCGCGTGCGCTACCTGCATTCGGACATCGATACCGTGGAGCGGGTCGAGATCATCCGCGACCTGCGGCTGGGCACTTTCGATGTGCTGGTGGGCATCAACCTGCTGCGCGAAGGCCTGGATATGCCTGAGGTGTCGCTGGTGGCGATCCTCGATGCGGACAAGGAAGGCTTCCTGCGTTCAGAGCGCTCGCTGATCCAGACCATCGGCCGCGCGGCACGCAACCTCAACGGTCGCGCGATTTTGTATGCCGACAACATCACCGGGTCCATGCAGCGCGCCATGGACGAAACCGAGCGGCGGCGCAACAAGCAGATTGCCTTCAACGAGGCCAACGGCATCGTGCCCAAGGGCGTGAAGAAGGACGTGCAGGACATCCTCGAAGGCGCAACCGTGCCGGGCTCGCGCAGCAAGAAGCGGCGCGGAGAGGCGAAAGCGGCGGAGGAGAGTGCGCGTTACGAGAACGAACTGCGTTCGCCGAGCGAGATCACCAAGCGGATTCGTCAGCTGGAAGAGAAAATGCTGAGCCTGGCGCGCGACCTGGAGTTCGAGGCGGCCGCTGAAGCGCGCGACGAAATTCACAAGCTGCGCGAGCGCTTGTTGCAGGTCTAGCAAGCTATTCTGGCGGATTGTTCATTTCGGTCTGCCTCGGGGCGTCTCCTTCGAGACGCTCTCGGCCCAACCTCACGGTGTTCGGCTGGAGCCGGCTGCGCAGCGCCTGCTAACATTCGTCCCTTTCCGTATGTCCCTACCGTCCGAGAGCATTCATGACCACGGTTCGCACCCGCATCGCGCCATCTCCGACCGGCGATCCTCACGTCGGTACTGCCTACATCGCGCTGTTCAACCTGTGCTTCGCCCGACAGCACGGTGGCCAGTTCATCTTGCGTATCGAGGACACCGACCAGCTGCGCTCGACCCGCGAATCCGAACAGCAGATCTACGATGCGCTGCGCTGGCTGGGCATCGAATGGGACGAAGGTCCCGACGTCGGCGGCCCGCACGGTCCGTACCGGCAGAGCGAGCGCGGCGATATCTACAAAAAGTATTCGGACGAGCTGGTCGCCAAGGGCCATGCTTTCCCGTGCTTCTGCAGCGCCGAGCGTCTGGATCAGGTGCGCGCCGAGCAGATGGCGAACAAGGAAACGCCGCGTTATGACGGCCATTGCATGCACCTCGATCCCGCCGAGGCTCAGCGTCGCATCGCTGCTGGTGAATCCCATGTGATCCGGATGAAGGTTCCGAGCGAAGGCGTGTGTCAGGTCAACGACATGCTGCGCGGCACCGTNNTTCCTCGCCAACGTGGTCGATGACCACCTGATGGGCATCACTCATGTGCTGCGTGGCGAGGAGTGGCTGCCGTCGGCGCCCAAGCTGATCAAGCTGTACGAGTATTTCGGCTGGGAGCAGCCGCAGCTGTGCTACATGCCGCTGCTGCGCAATCCCGACAAGAGCAAGCTCTCCAAGCGCAAGAATCCGACCTCGGTGACCTTCTACGAGCGCATGGGTTTTCTGCCGCAGGCGATGCTCAACTATCTCGGGCGCATGGGTTGGTCGATGCCTGACGAGCGTGAGAAATTCACGCTGAACGAGATGATCGAGCACTTCGATATCAATCGCGTATCGCTCGGCGGACCGATCTTCGATCTGGAGAAGCTTTCCTGGCTGAACGGCCAGTGGTTGCGCGAACTGCCGGTCGAGCAGTTCGCCGCCGAAGTGCAGAAGTGGGCATTCAATCCGCAGTACATGATGCAGATCGCGCCGCACGTGCAGCAGCGCGTGGAAACCTTCAGCCAGATTGCGCCATTGGCAGGCTTCTTCTTCTCCGGTGCATTGCCGCTCGACCCCGCATTGTTCGTGCACAAGAAGCTCGATGCGACGCAGGTGCGCCAGGTCATGCAGCTGATTCTGTGGAAGCTGGAAGCACTGCGCCAGTGGGAAAAGGAGCGCATCACCGCGTGCATTACCCAGGTGGCGGAACATCTAGGCTTCAAGCTGCGCGATGTGATGCCGCTGATGTTCGCCGCCATCACCGGGCAGGCCAGTTCGGTATCGGTACTCGACGCGATGGAGGTTCTCGGCCCGGATCTGACGCGCTTCCGCCTGCGCAACGCACTCGAGTTGCTCGGTGGCGCGTCGAAGAAGGAAGCCAAGGAGTGGGAGAAGCTCGCGGCGTCGATTGTCTGAGTGCGGGGCAGGGGCGGTGCTTGTGACCAGCATCGCCCCGAGGTGGTGGCGTTACCATTCGTCGGTGGTAAGTAGTTGTTCCTAATGCCAAAAAAACTTCGGCCCGTTGGAAATTGTTGTTGACACTACTTGGGGGCGCCCCTAATATGCGCCCCGTCCTCGAGATGGGGCTATAGCTCAGCTGGGAGAGCGCTTGCATGGCATGCAAGAGGTCGACGGTTCGATCCCGTCTAGCTCCACCAATCTCGAAGAGCAGAATTGCCACCAGCTTGTATTTGCCGCATAAGCGATACAGGTTGCGCTTGAAGGGTTTGCGTCCCCTTCGTCTAGTGGCCTAGGACACCGCCCTTTCACGGCGGTAACAGGGGTTCGAGTCCCCTAGGGGACGCCATTATTAAGCGATGTTCGATATCGCGCGTCGAGAGACGATAAATCCGGGGCTATAGCTCAGCTGGGAGAGCGCTTGCATGGCATGCAAGAGGTCGACGGTTCGATCCCGTCTAGCTCCACCAATCACGGCTTGTCGATTGATTGTTCGGCAGGTTTGCGAAGGTTTCGTCCCCTTCGTCTAGTGGCCTAGGACACCGCCCTTTCACGGCGGTAACAGGGGTTCGAGTCCCCTAGGGGACGCCATTTTTATTGCCCGTTTTGGGCTTCAAGGGGTCATCTTTCATGAGATGGCCCTTTTTGTTTTGCGTGGTCGAAAAGTCGGTTGAGTCGCACTGCGCTGAATGTCTTGTCATTGCTCGCAGCAACAGGCGTGACTCGTCGCGGCGGCTGCGGTTTCATAGGTCATCGCAAACGGCCAACGAGGCTTGCAACGAATGAGCTGGGATCAGGCGGACGCGTTTACCATCGACCTGCAGGTGCAGTCCGAGCATATCGACGAGCTGGGCCATGCCAACAATGCGGTCTATGTAACCTGGCTGGAGCGGTGTGCCTGGCAGCATTCGCAGAGTCTGGGATTGGGCATCGACGACTACCGCCGCCTCGACCGGGCGATGGCAGTGCTGCGGCACGAGATCGATTATCTGGCCGCGGCCTACGAAGGCGATCTGCTGCAGTTGGGAACCTGGATTTCCGAATCCGATCAGCGTTTGAAGATGAAGCGTAATTTCCAGCTGATCCGGCCGGGGGACGGTGCGACGCTACTGCGTGCGCAGACCACTTTCGTCTGTATCGAACTCTCCAGCGGGAAACCCAAGCGCATGCCGCCTGAGTTCATCGACGGCTACGGCAAAGCGCTGGTGCAGCCGTACCCGCTGGAGCTTTAACGAGGCTGATTGCTCAGCCGCGCTGCTCGGGCTTCATGACGTCGCTCTCGCGGCGCTTCTCGGCATCCTCGCGCCAATCTTCCTGGATTTCCTCTTTCATCTTCGGGTCGGCGCCGCCATCTTCGTTTTCGCGAACCTGGGCTTCGCCTTCCTTTTCCTGCTGAATATTGGTGCCTTGCGGCTGAGTGTTCATCATGTCCTGGTCGGCCATCGCAGCCGCTGAAAACAAGCTGCCCAGTGCGATGATGCCTGCGTACAAGATTTTCATCTGAACCTCCGGCTATCGAGTGAGAAAGCACTTACCATCTTAATAACCGACCTGTTGCGCTGAAGATTCGTTCATTCCTGCCCGGTGCCCCGTTTCCGTGAGTCAGTCCACCCTTCGCAAGATCATCCATATTGATTGCGACTGCTTTTACGCCGCGATCGAGATGCGCGACGACCCCAGTCTGGCTCGGCGGCCGATCGCAGTTGGCGGCGCTGCGGATCGGCGCGGGGTCATTGCCACGTGCAACTACGAGGCGCGTGCATATGGTGTTCGCTCGGCCATGGCGTCCGGGCATGCTCTGAAGTTGTGTCCTGATCTGCTGATCCTGCGGCCCCGCATGGATGCCTACCGGGAGGCTTCGCGTGAGATCCATAACATCTTTCGCACCTACACCGAGCAGATCGAGCCGCTGTCGCTGGACGAGGCTTATCTGGACGTTACTGCCTGCGAGCATTTTTCCGGTAGCGCCACGCGTATTGCCGAGGACATCAGGCGTCGGGTCTGGCAGCAGCTGCGCATCACGGTGTCGGCGGGTGTTGCTCCGAACAAGTTTCTCGCCAAGATTGCCAGCGAATGGAATAAGCCCGACGGCCTATTCGTCATTACCCCGACACAAGTCGACGATTTCGTACAGGCGCTGGAGGTCAAGCGGCTGCATGGTGTGGGTCGCGTCACCGCTGAGAAGCTCGGCCGGCTCGGCATCCGCACCTGTAGCGACTTGCGCGAGTGGCACAGATTGGACCTGGTCCGCGAGTTCGGCGCGTTCGGCGAACGGCTCTGGGGGCTGGCGCGCGGCATCGATGAGCGGTCGGTGCAGGTGGAGAGTCGGCGCCAGTCGGTGAGCGTCGAGCAGACCTACGACAAGGATCTGCCGGACCTGGCGGCGTGCCTGCAGCGTCTCCCGGAGCTGCTGCAGCAGTTGGCTACCCGCATGGCGCGCCTCGACAACGGCTATCGACCCGGCAAACCCTTCGTAAAGCTCAAATTCCATGACTTCACCCAGACCACAATGGAGCAGGCTGGTGCCGGACTCGAAATCGACGACTACGCCGATCTGCTCGCCATCGCCTTCTCCCGCGGTGCCCGGCCGGTTCGGTTGATTGGCGTCGGCGTGCGGTTGGTCGATCTGCGCGGTGGTTTCGAGCAGCTCACTCTGTTCTAAGAGCGCCAGTTTCCTTTTCCTGCATACATTGCGTGCTCATTCCGCTGACTACCGTTCGTCAGGTGCGTAGTTTGTGATGCCCTCGTGCGACGAAAGGGCTTAAGCCGATATAGCGCGAGCTAATTAATTAAACCAGAATGCGCGCGATCTTTGACGTCCTTGGATTGACGGTTTTCTGTTACACGATTGATTCACGACAATATTTGGACGCACCCATCGGATATTGTTAGAGTCACGCAGGATGGCAATATGCTATCTATTGACGCCCTCAGTATCGATTCTCTGCTTTTTGGCAGTTGAGCACCGACGTCTTGGCGAGGGAGCCATTGGTGGGTCTGTTTTCCAAAACCAAGAAATCAAAACCAGCCGGCATGCTTGGCATTGAGGCTGGTCCGCAAGGTATCGCGTTGGCGCACGTCGTTCGGGTGCCCGGTGCGCGGCCGCTGCTGCCGTACTGCGAACACCTGGAAGGCAGCGTCGACGCGCAGGCCGCTCTGCTGGAGAAGGCCGTGAGCGAACGTGCCTTGCAGGGCTTGCCGACGAACGTGCTGCTGCATCCTTCCGAATACCAGATGTTCCTTCTCGAAGCGCCTGAGGTGCCATCGCAAGAGCTGCGTGACGCCATGCGCTGGCGCATCAAGGACATGATCAGCCAGCCGCTGGACGATGTGGTGATCGACTGCTTCGCGCTGCCCGAGGACGCTTATCGCGGACGCACGCGTATGGTCTATTGCGCCGTTCTCGAGAAAACCCGGATGCAGCATTACTCCCAGCTCGTCCGTCAGGCCGGTCTGCACATGGCGAGCATCGACATAACCGAGATGGCGTTTCGCAACCTGGGCTCGCTCGCTGGCGCCGAAGGCATGAATCTCGCACTGCTGCGCCTGCGCACCAGCGAAGGCCTGATCTGCATCCAGAACGGCGCCGACCTTTACATGGCGCGGCGTATCGAGCAGGGGCTGGCCCGTGCCGCCCAGGATTTGAGCAGTACGACACTGGAGATCCAGCGCTCGCTTGACTACTTCGAGAGCCAACTCGGCAAGGGCTATATCAATCGCTTGATGTTGCTGCCTATGAAGCAGGATGGCGAGCGCGCCTATCAGGGGCTGGCCAGTGGCCTGGCGGTGAACCTGCAACGCCTCGACCTGCGCGAGCTCTTCCCCGGCCAGCCGGGTGCCGAGATGTCCGAAGCGCAGCAGGCGTTCTGCATTGGCGCCGTCGGCGCCGCCCTGCGTCAGGACGCCGTCTGATGCAGAACGTCAATCTCTATCAGCGCGAACGTCGTCAGCAGGGTGGCCCGCGTCCGCGGCAACTCCTGCTTGGCGCATGTGTACTGGCGCTTGCCCTGGCTACGCATGCTGCCTGGCAGGGCTGGAACCTCAAGCAGCGCGCCTCGGACCGTCAGTTGGCCGAGGCGCAGGCGGTCTCTGCAGAGGCGCAGCTGGCTGCATTCAAGGCCAACTATCGGGAACCGACGCTGGATACCCGGCTGCCTGCGCAACTGGCAGAGCGGGAAGCGGAGAACCGCCAGCTGCAGCGCCTCGCAACGCACCTGCGAACGCTCGATGGCCAGCTGCGTGGCGGCTTCGCGCCTGTACTGACGGCGCTGGCCGATCGGCACCCGCCGCGCGGGCTGTGGCTGACCCGCATCCGTCTGCAGGCGGGCGGCAGCGACATGCTGTTGCGCGGCTTGAGCCAGGATCAGGAACTGCTTCCGCTTTATCTGGAAAGCCTCGGGCGCAGCAAGACGTTGCAGGGTCGCGAGTTCGGTAGCTTCGATCTGCAGCGCGACGACAGCGGCCTGCTGGCGTTCCGCCTGGCATCCCGTGCGGCGGAGGAGGGCGACGATGAATAACGCCATGCAAAACCTGCGGCAGCGCTGGCAGGCGCTGGCGCCGCGCGAGCAGTGGCTGAGCGTGCTGGTCGGCGCTTCCCTGCTGGGCATGCTTTATCTACTGCTAGTGGCTGAGCCGCTCGCCCAGCGCATCGCCCAGCAGAATAGCCAGCTGCGTCTCGCCGAAGCCCGTCAGCTGGAGGCGAACAATGCGTTGCTCGAACTTCAGACCAAGCTCGCGGCCGACCCCAATCGTCCTTATCGCGACGCACTCGATATTGCACGCACCAGCCGCGAACAGATTCTGCGCAGCATCGACGAGGAGACCCGCTCACTGGTTTCACCTGCACGCATGAAAGCGCTGCTGCAGGACCTGCTGCGCCGTCAGCCTCAACTGCAGATGGTCGCGCTGCAGAGCTTCAGCGCGCCGCTGGAGTTGCCGGCCGGCGCGACGGATGCGCCGCCAGCGGCGATCAGCTTCTACCGGCACGGCCTGCGTCTGACCCTGCAAGGCGGCTATTTCGACCTGCTCGATTACCTGCAGGCGGTGCAGAACAGTGGCTGGCGTCTGCATTGGGACAGCCTGGACTATCACATCGATGAGGCCGGACCGGACAAGGCGCGGATCACGCTGGAGCTGCATACCTTGAGTCGCGAAGCGGGGTGGGTTGGTGTCTGATTTTTCTCGTGCGTTTTGCTTGCTCCTTTTGCTGCCCGCTTCGGCCTACGCGCTCGACCCCACGCGCCCGCCCGCGGCGTTCGTGACCGCTGCAGCGGAGCGCCAGGCACCGGCGACGCTGCACCTGCAGGCCATTTTTCGCGGTGCGCAGAGCGCCCGGGCGGTGCTCAACGGCCAATCGCTGAGAGTCGGCGACACCCTGGCCGACGCCAGAGTCCTGGCCATCAACACGAATTCCGTCCTGATCGAGCGCGACGGCCAGCAGCAGACGCTGCGTCTGGTTGCCCCGATCATTACTCCGAGCCAAGTCCGACCATGATGCCGACCCTTTTTCCACGTCTCGGCTTGCTGAGCCTGTTCTGCCTGCTGGCCGCCTGCCAGACATTCGAGGATGGCGACAAGCGCCTCTACGAGCAGAGCAACCGTCTGTTCGAGGAAAGCCTGCAGCAGACCCAGGCCAAGGCGCTGCCGCCGCCGTCGGTACAGGCTGCGCTGATTCCGCCGCTGAGTGTCGACGGCAGCTCGGCGGTCAGTGGCCCGCGCTTCGATGTGGTCGCCAACGACATGCCGGCCCGCGAATTCTTCCTCAGCCTGATGGACAGCGCCGGGCAGAACCTGCTGGTACACCCGGCGGTGACCGGCAACATAACCTTCAGCTTGCGCAACGTGACGCTGGAAGAGGTCCTCGCGGCGGTGCGCGACAGCTACGGCTACGACTATCGCCGCACCAGCTATGGCTATCAGATCCAGGCCAATACCGCAGTCACCCGCACCTATGACCTGAACTACCTCAACCTGCAGCGGCAGGGCATGACCGATACTCGGGTCAGCTCCGGTCAAGTCACCACCAGTGACAACACCGACACAGGAGCAGGCGGAACCACGACCAACTCGACCTCAAGCACCGTCAACGCCAGTCAGCTGCTGACCAGCAGCAGCGTCGACTTCTGGAGTGAAGTGCGCGAAGTCGTGGCGATGATGATCGGCAGCGAGGCGAACAACAGCGTGGTGGTCAATCCGCAGGCCGGGCTGCTGGTGGTTCGTGCATCCAGTGCCGACCAGCAGAACGTCGAGCGTTTCCTGCAGCAGGCACAGCGCAACCTGCAGCGTCAGGTGATTCTGGAAACCAAGATTCTCGAGGTGAGCCTGTCCGATGGATTCCAGTCCGGGATCAACTGGGCGCAGCTGGGTTCCATGGGCAACGCCGACTTCGCGCTGGGTGTACAGGGCGATACGCTGGATGGCGTCAACAATGTCGGTGGCGTGTTCAGCGCTGCGGTCAGCGTCGGCGACTTCAGCGGCGTGCTGCAGCTGCTGGAAACCCAGGGCGATGTGCGGGTGCTTTCCAGCCCGCGGATTTCCACTCTCAACAACCAGAAGGCCGTGATCAAGGTCGGCACCGACGAGTTCTTCGTCACCGACGTTTCGACCACCACCACCTCGCTGGCGGGCGGCACTACCGCGCCCGATCTGGACATCACCCTGACTCCGTTCTTCTCCGGTATCTCGCTGGACGTCACCCCGCAGATCGACGAGAACGACCAGGTCACGCTGCACGTGCGGCCGACCGTCAGCCGCGTTCAGGATCAGAACAAGAGTATCCAGCTGGGCGGTTCCGACAACGTCTTCAACCTGCCGCTGGCGCTGTCCACCACGCGCCAGTCGGATTCCATCGTGCGCGCGCGCAGCGGCCAGGTCGTGGTCATCGGTGGCCTGCTGGAAAACCGCAACAGCAACAATGACGCCAACATTCCCTGGGCCTCCAAGCTGCCCATCGTCGGCAGCCTGTTTCAGCAGCAACGCAAATCGCTCGAGCAGACCGAGCTGGTCATCCTGGTGCGCCCGCAGGTGATCGACGATCAGGTCTGGCTCGACGAGCTGCGCCGCAGCGCCGATTCGTTCCGGCAGGTCAGGTAGGCGCTGGTATGTACGAAGCATTCTTCGGCCTGCAGGAAAAGCCATTCGCATTGACGCCGAATACCGGCTTCATGGTTCGCCTGCCGCCTTACCAGGCGTGCCTGAACCTGCTGCGCGTGGCTCTGGCCGAAGGCGAGGGCTTCATCAAGGTGACCGGCGAAGTGGGCACCGGCAAGACCCTGCTCTGCCGCGCGCTGCTCAAGCAACTTGATGCCGAGCACTACCAGCTCGCCTGGTTGCCGAACCCAGCGCTCGGACCCATGGCGCTGCGCCAGGCGCTGGCCCATGAGCTGCATGTGCCGCGGGTCGAGCAGCTGGATAACCATGGGCTGCTGACGGCACTGCATCGCCGGCTGATCGAGCTGGCCGGCCAGGGCAAGAGCACCGTGCTGTTGATCGATGAGGCGCAGGCGCTGCCACCGGCCACGCTGGAGGCCCTGCGACTACTGACCAATCTGGAAACCGAGCAGCGCAAGCTGCTACAGGTGGTGCTGTTCGGCCAGCCTGAGCTGGACGCTACGCTGGCCAGCGAGAATTTCCGGCAATTGCGCCAGCGCATCACATTCTCCTATCGCCTGCGCCCGCTGGATGTCAGTGATGCCAGGCGTTACCTGCATGAACGCCTGGCGGTTGCCGGTTATCAAGGTGAACCGCTGTTCAAGCCGGCCGCGATTCGCCTGCTGGTCAAGGGCAGCGGTGGCATCCCGCGGTTGCTCAACATCCTGGCCAACAAGTGCCTGATGGCGGCGTTTGGCGAAGGCCAGCGACGGGTCGGCAGCCGCCACGTACGCCGTGCCCTGGCCGATACCGAGGGTGCGCGACCGTTCCTGCGTGCAGCCCTTCCGTTGCGTTGGGCATTGCTGGCGGGTGCGGCAACCCTGAGCCTGCTGCTGAGTGCATTGCCATGGCTGTCGCAGCTGGCCGAGGTGCGGCCATGAGCCTGGTCAACGACATGCTGCGCGATCTCGAAGCGCGCGGCGCGGCATCCGGCGGGCAGAGCCCGTTCCTCGACATGCAGGCTGTCGATGAAGCAGCCGCAACGCGGCGTCAGCGATCGGCACGGCTGCGCCGCTGGTTGTTGCCGCTGGCTATCGGGGCGTTGGTCGTCGCGGTATCGGTGGTGCTGTTCGAACGTTTCGCGCAAGCCCCGGCTGTGCAGGAGTCACCTGCCGCCGCTCCGGTGGTGGCTGCGGTGCCTGCAACTCAGCTCCTCGACGTCTTGCCGCAGCAAGACGGTGGCCGTTTCGTGCTGCAGTTGCTGCTGGATCGCTCGATCAGCTATCAGCGCACCGACGAAGGCGGCGCGATCAGTCTGCGTTTGCCGGATGTGACGCTCGCCGGTGGCCCGCGAAACGGCCGCGTGGAGAGCAATGGCCTAAGCCTGTCCTGGCGAGTGGAACAGCAGGGCGACCAGGTGCAGGTGCTGCTGCTCGGCATGACCGATCGCCTCGACGTGCGTGATCGTCTTGAGCCGGCCGCTGGCCATGCGCAGCTCTGGCTGGAAGTCCACATGGATGGCGCACCAGTGGCCGTTCCTGAGGACCTGGACCTGCCTTTCGCCGAGCCGGCGTTGGACGAAGCGAGCCTGCCGGAGTGGGTCACCCGCACGGCGCCTGACGCGCAGACCGCGCCGGTTATCGCGCCCGATGTGCAACCGGTCGCCGAGCCAGCCCCGGCCCCGGTTGCCAGACCCCAGGTTGCCACCACGGCCACCGTGCAGATCGGTAGTCATCGACCGGACCCGCTGGCCCAGGCGCGCGATGCCCTGCAACAGCAGAACTTCCCCCGTGCTATCGAGCTGCTGCAGGCGTTCCATGCCGCACAGCCGGACAACGCCGAGGCGGCCCGCTGGTTGGCTCGTGCTTACCTGGCGGCTGGACAGATCGAGCCATTGCTCGAGTGGCTGCCGGCCCGGCTGCAGAGCCGGCCGTTCGATGCCGAGCTGCGTATGCTGCTCGCCCGTGGCCAGCTGCAGAGCGGCGACAAACAGACGGCGCTCGCCACCCTGGTGCAGAACGCGCCGTCGCTGGCCAGCGATCCCGGCTATCACGCGTTGCTGGCAGCTCTGCAGCAGCAGGTCGGCGACTGGGCCGGCAGCGCTGCGGTTTATCGCCAGCTGGTGGCTCTTCAGCCGCAGCAGGCGGCCTGGCAGCTGGGCTTGGCCATCGCGCTGGAACAGATCGATCAACCCGCCCGGGCGGCGCGCCACTACCGTCTGGCCGCGCAAGGGCAGGGGCTCGATGACAACTCGCGGCGCTTCGCCGCCGAACGTGCCGGCGTACTCGGAGGTGCCCGATGACCGCGCAAGACATGCGCCAGCGCAAGATCCGTCTCGGCGATCTGCTGGTCCAGGCCGGCCTGATCAGCGAGGCGCAGCTGCAGCAGGCGCTGCAGGACCAGAAGCGCACCGGCTCCAAGCTCGGGCGCACGGTACTCGACCTCGGCTTCATCGACGAAGGCCGCCTGCTGCGTGCGCTGTCCGAGCAGCTGCAGATTCCCTTCGTCGAACTCAAGCACTACAAGTTCGACAACCAGCTGACCCAGAGCCTGCCCGAGGCGGTCGCCCGGCGCTTCCGGGTGATCGTGCTGTCCCGCCAGGGCGACGGTTTGCTGGTGGGCATGACCGACCCGCTGGACATCTTCGCCCAGGACGAGATCGAGCGCCTGCTGGGCAAGCGCGTCCACCCGGCGGTGGTGCGTGAAAGCGAGCTGCTCGGCGCGCTGGACCAGCTTTACCGCCGTACCAGTGAGATCGCCTCGCTGGCCGGCGAGCTGGAAGGTGAGCTGCAGGAAAGCGACTTCGACCTCTCGCGCCTCGGCGAAAGCAACAGCGATGCGCCGGTGGTGCGCCTGCTGCAGACGCTGTTCGAGGACGCCGTGCAAATGAAGGCCTCGGACATTCACATCGAACCGGACGAAGGCGTGGTGCGGATTCGCCAGCGTATCGACGGCGTGCTCAACGAACAGGTAATGAAGGAGCACCGCGTCGCTTCGGCGCTGGTCATGCGCCTGAAGATCATGTCCGGCCTGGATATCTCGGAAAAGCGCCTGCCGCAGGATGGCCGTTTCAACATCCGCGTGAAGAACCGCAACCTCGATGTGCGGGTCTCCACCATGCCGGTGCAGTTCGGCGAGTCGGTGGTCATGCGTCTGCTCGACCAGAGCGGCGCCATGTTCAAGCTCGAAGGCACCGGCATGCCGCCGGCGATGCTCGAGCGCTTCCGGCGCCTGCTGCAGCGTCCGCACGGCATGGTGCTGGTCACCGGCCCGACCGGCTCGGGCAAGACCACCACGCTCTACGCCGGGCTTTCCGAGCTGAACAGCCCGGAGAAGAAGATCATCACGGTTGAGGACCCGGTGGAGTACCGCCTGCCGCGGGTCAACCAGGTGCAGGTCAACGCCAAGATCGAGTTGACCTTCGCCCGCGTGCTGCGCGCCGCCTTGCGTCAGGACCCGGACATCGTCCTGGTTGGTGAGATCCGTGATCAGGAAACCGCCGAGATCGGCCTGCGCGCCGCACTGACCGGCCACCTCGTACTCTCGACGCTGCACACCAACGATGCCCTGACCTCGGCCATGCGCCTGATCGACATGGGCGTCGAGCCCTTCCTCGTCGCCACCGCGCTGAATGCGGTGCTGGCCCAGCGTCTGATACGCCGCGTGTGCGAGAACTGCATGGAGGACGATCAGCCCGATCCTCGGCAACTGGCCTGGCTGGAAGCGCTGCACGGCGGCTCGCTGCGCGACCACCGCTTCAAGCGCGGCACTGGTTGTCATCAATGCCACAACAGCGGCTATGCCGGCCGTGTCGGTGTGTACGAGCTGCTGGAGCTGGACGAACCGATGATCGCCGCATTGCGTCGAGGCGATCCTCAGGGCTTCGCCGAGGCCGCGCGCCAGCAGGCGCACTATCGACCACTGGCGGCGTGCGCGCTGGATTACGCCATCGCCGGCGTCACCAGTATCGAAGAGGTGCTGAAGGTCTGCGCCACCCTGGCGGACGACGAGGTGATCGCGTGATCGCCGCTAGTCTCCTGCCTCTCGCGGCCGTAGGCGCCAGCGCCACGGGCGCCGTCCGGTCGCTTCGCGGGGAGTCTGCCGATGCCTAGCTTCCGCTATACCGGCCGCGATATGCGCGGCGCACGGGTCAGCGGCGCGCTCGATGGCGCCAGCGCTGACGCCGTGGCCAGCGAGCTGGTGTCGCGCCAGATCACCCCGCTGACCATCGATGCGGAGCGTGCCCAGGCCGATAGCGTCGACGTGTTTGCCGTGCTGCGTGAGAAGCTGCGGCGCAAACGTGTCGATCTGGACGAACTGATCATCTTCAGCCGGCAGATGTACAGCCTGAACAAGGCCGGCGTGCCGATCATTCGCGCCATCGGCGGTCTGGGCGAATCCAATCGCAACCTGTATTTCCGCGGCATTCTGCAGGACGTGCGCGCCAGCCTCGAAAGCGGCCAGTCCATGGCGGTCGCGCTGAACGCGCATCCCAAGGTGTTCAACAATCTGTTTGTCAGCATGGTCAGCGTCGGTGAGAACACCGGCCAGCTCGATCAGGCGTTCAAGCAGCTGTCCGCCTATCTCGAGCTGGAACGCGAAACCCGCAAGCGCATCAAGCAGGCCAC
>DNMQ01000227.1 GCA_003488145.1 Pseudomonas sp. | reverse complement strand
TTCGACGACCTGTTCCAGGCGCCCCGCATTGCCTGGGAGCTGGCCGGCCAGCTCGGCGACGATTTCTATTCCCGTGACTGGACCCGCACCCATGGCAACCTGTACCAGGCGATTCGCATGGAGAAGGCCATGATCGGACTGTTGCTGCTGCTGATCGTGGCGGTGGCGGCGTTCAACATCATTTCGACGCTGGTGATGGTAGTAACCGACAAGCGCGGCGACATCGCCATCCTTCGCACGCTGGGCGCGACGCCGAAACAGATCATGGCGATATTCATAGTCCAGGGTACGGTGATCGGCGTCGTCGGCACCTTGGTCGGGGCGCTGCTGGGCATGTTCGCGGCAGTCAATGTCAGCAGCTGGATCGCTGCCCTGGAACGCCTGATCGGACACAAGTTTCTCAGCGCCGACGTCTATTTCATCGACTATCTGCCGTCACGGCTGATGGCGGCCGACGTCATCCAGGTCTGTGTTGCCGCGCTGGTCCTGAGTTTCCTCGCGACCCTGTATCCGGCCTGGCGCGCTGCGCGCACCCAGCCGGCAGAGGCGCTACGTTATGAGTGAACAGGTTATGAACGAGCTTTCTTCGCAAAAGCACGCGGTGCTGAGCTGCCGCAATCTTGGCAAACGCTACGAGCAGGGTCCGGAGTCGGTGGAAGTGCTGTCCGGCCTGCAACTCGAGTTGTTCCCGGGGCAGCGCGTCGCCATCGTCGGCAGTTCCGGCTCGGGCAAGAGCACCCTGTTGAACCTGCTTGGCGGGCTGGATACGCCCAGTGAGGGCAGTGTCTGGCTGGCCGGTGAGGAGCTTTCGGCGCTCAACGAAAAGGATCGCGGGTTATTGCGTAACCGCGCGCTGGGCTTCGTTTACCAGTTCCATCACCTGCTCGCCGAATTCACTGCACTGGAGAACGTCTGCATGCCGTTGCTGATCGGGCGGACGCCGATCCCGGAAGCGCGGCAGAAGGCCGCTGCGCTGTTGACGCGTGTCGGACTCGGGCATCGCCTCGAGCACAAGCCGGCGGAGCTCTCTGGCGGTGAACGCCAGCGTGTGGCGATTGCACGGGCGCTGGTGAACGAGCCGGCGCTGGTACTGCTCGACGAACCTACCGGAAATCTTGACCATCACACGGCGCAAGGCATCCAGGACCTCATGCTGGAGCTCAGCAAGTCGTTGCAGACCGCCTTCCTGGTGGTTACCCATGACCGTCAGCTTGCCGCGCAGATGGATCAGATTCTGCGGTTGGAAGACGGACGTCTGGTGGTCGAATGATGTTCAGGCCTCTGAGTGTCTTTATCGGCAGCCGCTACACCCGTGCCAAGCGGCGCAACCATTTCATCTCGTTCATTTCCCTGACCTCGCTGATCGGCCTGGCACTTGGCGTGTTGGCGATGATCATGGTCCTGTCCGTGATGAACGGATTTCAGCGCGAGATGAGTTCGCGCATTCTCGGGATGGTGTCCCACGCCACCGTCATTGGTGATCAGCCATTGGACGACTGGCAGGCCGTCGCGTCGCGCCTGTCGGCGCATCCTCAGATTATCGGCAGCGCACCCGTCACCCAGCTCGAAGGCATGCTGTCATTCAAGGGCAGCATGCAGCCGATACAGATCAGCGGTATCGATCCGCAGGCTGAGGCGGATGTATCCATCGTCGGTGATCGCCTGGTCGGAGGCAGTCTGGATGCGCTGAAACCGGGTGAGTTCGGCGTCATCGTCGGCTTGATGACCGCCCGGCGCTTCGGTCTGAAGCTGGGCGACAAGTTGACACTGATCGTGCCGGAAGTGAGTTCCTCGCCCGGTGGAGTCACGCCTCGCATGCAGCGGCTAAATGTGGTTGGCGTATTCAAGGTGGGTGCCGATCTGGACGGCAGCCTGGGGATGATCCACCGCGCCGATGCTGCGCAGATCCATCGTTGGGCGCCGCAGCAGGTGCAGGGCGTGCGGCTCAAGCTGAGCGACCTGTATCGGGCGCCGGAAGTGGCAGCGCAGGTGGCTGAAATGCTCGGTGATGGCTACCGCGTGGAGGACTGGTCTTATACGCAGGGCAGCCTATTCAGCGCGATGAAGATGGAAAAGACCATGATTGGCCTGTTGTTGATGCTGATCGTTGCGGTGGCTGCCTTCAATATTATTGCGACGCTGATCATGGTCGTTGCCGACAAGCGAGCCGATATCGCGATTCTGCGCACGCTTGGCGCGACTCCACGGCAGATCATGTCGATCTTCATGGTTCAGGGCAGCATCATTGGCTTCAGTGGCACCGTGATAGGCGTGATTCTGGGCGTACTCGGTGCGCTGAACGTAAGTGCTCTGGTGGCCTGGCTGGAAAAAGTGTCAGGCCAGCATATCTTTAGTTCCGACGTTTACTTCATCAGCACCCTGCCATCGGAGCTGCGTCTGGAGGACGTCGTGCTGGTATCGGTCGCGGCGCTGACCTTGAGCTTCTTGGCTACGCTCTATCCGGCATGGCGAGCCGCGCAGACCCAGCCGGCCGAGGCACTGCGCTACGAGTGATGGCCGTTAGCGCCGGCCGTTCTGCCGCCGGCGCCAGCTGCGCCCGACCCACCAGCGCCAGTAAGCCTGAGTTAGAACGTAGCCGAGAATGGCGAAAACGACGCCCGAAACCAGCGAGCCCAGATACAGCGGCTGCCAGTTGTGCTGCAGCATGTGACTTACCCAGGCCAGGCTCAATTCTGCCGGCATGTCAGAGGCCGGTGTATCCAGCAGCCAGGTTCCGACCTTGTAATTGCAATAGAACACCGGAGGCATGGTCAGCGGGTTGGTCAGCCAGACCAAACCTACCGCGATGGGCAGATTGGCTCTCGCGGGAAGCGCACAGACGGCCGCGGCGAGCATCTGCATGGGCATCGGAATCATCGCCCAAAACAGGCCGATAGCCATGGCTCGCGCCACCGAGTGCCTATTGAGATGCCAGAGATTGGGATCGTGAATCAGCGCGCCGAGAAAACGCAGAGACTTGTTAGTCTTGATGCGATCGGGGTGCGGCATGTAGCGTTTGAAAAAGCGACGCGGCATGAAGGTTCTCTGGCAGGCTGCAGCCCGGCGATTATGCCTCGAATCGCGATGCGGTGCTGACAGGAGTTTTGTGACATTAGGTCTACGCCCGCGACAAATTGACCATCCGCCCACAGCGGTCCCGGAATGGATTCCAGGAGTCGAAAAAGCATGCGCACATGGATGTTGGCGCTCGCGGCAGGCCTCGTCTTGCCCCGTTTCTTACCGGCGTTGCCCTCTGTCTGGATCTTGTGCGTGCTTGGCGTGCTGGGGGGCTTGCTGCTTTCGCGTCGGCGCTGGGCGTCGTCTGGGTTGCTTCTCCTCGGGTTCGCCTGGGCATGCTGGCAGTGCCAGAGTGCCATTGATGATCGCCTGCCCGTTTCGCAAGATGGCCGGACATACTGGATCCAGGGGACGGTCAGTGGATTGCCCACCAGCACGGGCGATGTCGTGCGCTTCGAGTTGGAGGATATCGAGTCGAGGCATGCAGGGCTGCCGTCGAAGGTGCGTCTGTCCTGGTACGGCGGCCCGCAAGTGCGGGCCGGCGAGCGCTGGCGGCTTGCGGCTCGACTGAAACGTCCGCGTGGCCTGGTCAATCCGCATGCGTTCGACTACGAAGCCTGGTTGCTGGCGCGTCGCATTGGCGCGACCGGTTCGGTCAAGGCAGGAGAGCGCCTCTTCGCGCCGCACTCCGTGAATAGTTGGCGCGACCGCTTGAGGCTCCGTCTGATGGAGGTCTCCGCGTCCGGTCGACAAGGCGCGATCGCGGCACTGGTGGTCGGTGATGACTCCGGCCTGAGTCATGAGGATTGGCAGGTGTTGCAGGACACCGGCACGGTGCACCTGATGGTCATATCCGGACAGCACATCGGCATGCTGGCTGGCTTGCTATACGGACTGGTTGCGCTAGCAGCTCGATGGGGCTTCTGGCCCAGCCGTTTGCCCTGGCTTCCATGCGCATGCGCGTTGGCTCTCGCTGGTGCGCTTTCCTATGGATGGCTCGCGGGGTTCGATGTGCCGGTGCGTCGTGCGTGTCTCATGGTCGCCGTGGTCCTGCTCTGGCGCTTGCGCTTTCGTCATCTGGGTGTCTGGCAGCCGCTGTTGCTGGCGCTGAATGGCGTCCTGCTGGTCGACCCCCTGGTCTCTTTACAACCAGGCTTCTGGCTCTCATTCGGGGCCGTTGCGGTGCTCGCGCTGGCGTTCTCCGGTCGGCTCGGCCGATGGAAGTGGTGGGCGACGCTGACGCGCGCCCAATGGGCAGCTTCCTTCGGCCTGCTGCCTCTGTTACTGACGCTGGGACTGCCGGTCAGCGCCAGCGGGCCTTTGGCCAATCTGATTGCCGTACCCTGGGTAAGCCTCACCGTTCCCTTCGCGCTGCTCGGTACTTTGCTTCTGCCGTTGGGTGATATCGGCGAGGCGCTACTCTGGTTGGTCGGCACCTCGCTGGCGCTGCTGTTCGAGCTGCTGTCCGCCATGGCTACCTGGCAACCCGCCTGGCTGGCGGTCGGTATACCCATCTGGGCCTTGCTGATGATTGGGCTGGGTGTGCTGTTGATGTTATTGCCGTCAGGTGTGCCGGTGCGTGCGCTCGGACTGGTGCTCCTGGCGCCGCTGGTGTATCCCCCGTATTCCGAAGTAGCCGAAGGACGGGCGCAGGTCTCGGTGCTGGATGTGGGGCAGGGGCTTTCGGTACTGGTGCGGACCCGGGAGCACGCGTTGCTCTACGATGCGGGACCGAGACAGGGTGATTTCGATACCGGCGAG
Source organism: Pseudomonas sp. (assembly GCA_003488145.1). Classification (GTDB taxonomy): domain Bacteria; phylum Pseudomonadota; class Gammaproteobacteria; order Pseudomonadales; family Pseudomonadaceae; genus Stutzerimonas. The sequence continues at coordinate 5,801 of DNMQ01000227.1, read as the reverse complement.
CGTGTCGTGTTCCCGTCGCTGCGAAGCCTGGGCGTGAAAAGGCTGGACATACTGCTGCTGAGCCATGCGGATAACGATCATTCCGGTGGCGCTCAGGCGATCCGTCGACTGCTTCCGGTTGCGCGGACCGTCAGTGGGGAGCCGCAACGACATGCGACCGATCTGAATGCCAAGCCCTGTGAAAACGGTGCCGAGTGGCGGTGGAACGGCGTGCGTTTCAGCCTCTGGCAATGGCAGGCGGCCCGGGAAAGCAATCAGACGTCATGCGTTCTGCTGGTCGAGGCCAATGGCGAACGGGTGCTGCTTACCGGCGATATCGATCAGGCCGCGGAGCAGGCGTTGCTGCTCAGCGGACAGGACGTAAAGGCCCAGTGGTTGCTATTGCCTCATCACGGCAGCCGCAGCTCATCGTCGGAGCCATTCCTGCGAGCGGTGGAACCGAGCGCCGCGCTGATCTCGCGCAGCCTGCACAACGCTTTCGGTCATCCTCATCCGACTGTGACCGCTCGCCTCGAAGCGTCCGCGATCGACATTTACGACACCGCCTTGCACGGCGCGATCCGCATCGATCTCGGCGATTTCTCGGTGGCGGAGATACAGCGTGCGGAACGTCGGTTCTGGCGGGAAAAATGAGAACGGCGGCCGTCGGCGACCCCGCGACCCTATGCTAGAGTGGCGCCACTTTTTCGAGGGGGATTCATCTCGTGTGGGAGCTGGTCAAAGCGGGCGGCTGGATAATGCTGCCAATCATCCTGTGTTCCATCGCCGCCGCCGGCATCGTTGCTGAGCGCCTGTGGACGCTGCGCCCGAGTCGTGTCACGCCGCCGCATCTGCTTGGCCAGGTGTGGAAGTGGATCAAGGACAAGAAGCTCAGCAACCAGAAGCTCAAGGAGCTGCGCGCGGATTCGCCTTTGGGTGAGATTCTTGCCGCCGGCCTCAGCAACTCCAAGCGTGGTCGCGAGATCATGAAGGAATGCATCGAGGAAGCCGCGGCCAGGGTCGTTCACGACCTTGAGCGTTACCTCAACGCGCTGGGCACCATTGCCGGCATCGCGCCCTTGCTTGGCCTGCTGGGAACGGTGCTGGGCATGATCGAGATCTTTAGCGCCTTCATGGGCTCTGGCATGGCCAACGCGCCGCTGCTCGCCGGCGGTATCGCCAAGGCGCTGATCACCACAGCCGCTGGCCTCATGGTTGGTATTCCCGCGCTGTTCTTCCATCGCTTTCTGCAGCGTCGCGTTGACGAGCTGGTCGTTGGCATGGAGCAGGAAGCGATCAAGCTGGTGGAGGTGGTGCAGGGTGACCGCGATGTCGATCTCGGTGAGGACAGGGCGTGAAATTCCGTCGCAAACCCCGGGAGAACGTGGAGATTGGGCTGGCACCGCTGATCGACGTGGTGTTCATCCTGCTGTTGTTCTTCGTGGTCACCACGACCTTCACCCGTGAAACGCAGCTCAAGGTCGATCTTCCGGAAGCCGCCAGCGGTACGCCGCCGCAGGATGCCGAGGTCCGCCAGCTGGAAGTGCTGATCGACGTGGCCGGCAATTATTCGCTCAACGGCAAAGCGCTCTTGAAGAGCGACCTCAATTCGCTAATGGCGGCGTTGAGCAAGGAATCAGGCGGTGACAATCGGCTGCCGATGGTCATCAGTGCCGATGGAAAGACCCCGCATCAGGCGGTAATCACCGCGATGGATGCCGCTGGCAAGCTGGGCTTCGGCCAACTGCGCATCACCACGGTCGAGGCACAGGCCTCTCCCTGATGTCATTCGCCGATCGCCTGCAACGCGCCTGGTATCAGGGGCATCCGGCCCTATGTGTGCTGGCTCCGCTGGAGCTACTCTATCGGCGCGTGGTCGAGGCAAAGCGACGGCGCTTTCTCAAAGGTGAAAGCGCTGCGTATCGCGCATCAGTGCCGGTCATCGTGGTGGGTAACATCACCGTAGGTGGAACAGGCAAGACTCCACTGATTCTCTGGCTGATCGAGCATTGCCGTAGCCGCGGGCTGCGCGTCGGCGTCGTCAGCCGCGGCTACGGTGCCAAGCCGTCGGCGCTGCCCTGGCGCGTTCAACCCGAACACTCGGCGGAGCAATCAGGCGACGAGCCGCTGTTGATCGTGCAGCGTACCGGCGTACCGCTGATGATAGATCCCGATCGATCACGCGCGGTACGGTGCCTGCTTGAGACCGAATCGCTTGACCTGATCCTTTCCGACGATGGCCTGCAGCACTATCGGCTGGCCAGGGACCTCGAACTCGTACTGATCGACGCGGCACGCGGGCTGGGCAACAGGCGCTGCCTGCCGGCTGGGCCCTTGCGCGAGCCGGCCGAACGCCTGAATAGCGTGGATGCTGTGCTGGTCAACGGCACCGATGCGGATACCGCCGACGGCTATGCGTTCAGCCTCAAGCCGGTCGCGCTGGTCGAACTGTGCTCAGGCGAGCGCTGGCCTCTCGATCACTTTCCCGCCGGGCAGCTGCTGCACGCGGTGGCTGGCATCGGCAACCCGCAGCGTTTCTTCACCACGCTCGAAACGCTACACTGGCGTCCGATTCCGCACCCCTTCGCCGATCACGCCGCCTACAGCCAGGAGCAGCTGGAATTCAGCCCCGCTCTGCCGTTGGTGATGACCGAGAAGGATGCGGTGAAATGCCGGGCATTCGCACCGCCGGGTTGGTCATATCTTCAGGTGCACGCCGTACCTTCTGCGGCTTTCGTCACCTGGTTCGACGGCCAGTTGGCGCGATTGCTGCCCGATCACTCTTAAGCCGCTCGCACTGCCATCGCAGTCGAACGCTTCCAAGGACTGCGCATGGATACCAAACTGCTCGACATACTGGCCTGCCCACTATGCAAGGGGCCGCTGAAGCTGACCGATGACAAGTCGGAACTGATCTGCAAGGCCGACGCCCTGGCGTTTCCCGTGCGCGATGGCATCCCGGTGATGCTCGAGAGCGAGGCCCGTACGCTGGACGTGGATGAGCGCCTCGACAAATGAGCACTGCCTACACTGTCGTGATTCCCGCCCGCTATGCCTCGACCCGCCTGCCTGGCAAGCCGTTGCAGGACATCGCCGGCAAGCCGATGATCCAGCACGTGTGGGAGCAGGCAAGCAAGAGCACGGCTCAGCGCGCGGTCATCGCCACCGACGACTCGCGCATCGTCGATGCCTGCTCGGCATTCGGTGCGCAGGTTGTTTTGACCCGCCCCGACCACAACTCCGGCACCGACCGGCTGGCTGAGGTGTGCGAGCAGCTTGGTCTGCCGAGTGACGCCATCGTGGTCAACGTGCAGGGCGACGAGCCGCTGATTCCCCCGGCAGTCATTGATCAGGTTGCCGCCAATCTGGCTGCGCACCCCGAGGCGGCCATCGCCACGCTCGCCGAGCCATTGAGCGATGTGCAGGCGCTGTTCAATCCAAACGTGGTAAAGGTGCTCTCGGACACCAATGGCCTGGCGCTGACCTTCAGCCGGGCGCCGCTGCCCTGGGCAAGAGATGCGTTTGCCGCCGATCGCAGCGTACTGCCTGTTGGCGTGCCGTACCGCCGGCACATTGGTATCTACGCCTATCGCGCCGGTTTCCTCGCTGATTTCGTTTCCTGGGGTCCTTGCTGGCTTGAGGATACCGAGTGTCTGGAGCAGTTGCGCGCGCTCTGGCACGGCCAGCGTATTCATGTTGCAGACGCGGTACAGGCACCGCCTGCGGGGGTGGATACCGCGGAAGACCTGGAGCGGGTCCGTCGTCTGCTGGGCGGCTGAGATGAGAATCCTGTTCGTCTGCATGGGTAACATCTGCCGCTCGCCCACCGCCGAAGGCGTGTTTCGCCAGCGCGTCGAGCAGGCTGGGCTCGGCAGTCGGATCGAGATCGATTCTGCTGGGACCGGCGATTGGCATGTGGGCAAGGCTCCGGACTCGCGTGCTTGCGCCGCAGCCGGCAAACGCGGCTATCGGCTGACAGCGCTGCGCGCGCGCCAAGTGCAGCCGGAAGACTTCCTGCGTTTCGACCTTATTCTGGCGATGGATCACGACAACCTGGCTCGACTGGAGGCCTTGCGCCCCGAAGCGAGCAGGGCGGAGCTTGATCTGTTGCTACGCCGCTACGACCTGGCGCGTGGCGTGGTGCCAGACCCTTACTACGGCGAGACAGATGGCTTCGAGGAAGTACTGGATCTCCTCGAGGAGGCCTGTGATGCGCTGCTCGTGGAATTGAAGGGACGACTGTGAGCCTGACCCTCGAATCAAACCGATCACTCAAGGCATTCAACACGTTCGCTGTCGATCAGCGTGCGCGCTACTTCGCGGCCGCTCATAACGATGAGGATGTTCGTGACGCGCTCGCCCAGGCGCGTCGGCTCGACGTTCCGCTGCTGCCGATCGGTGGCGGCAGCAACTTGCTGCTGACTCGTGACGTGCCGGCGCTTGTCCTGCATATGGCCAGCCGTGGCAAACGCATCGTCGATGAGTCTGCCGAGCAGGTTCTGGTCGAGGCGGAGGCAGGCGAGCCCTGGCACCCATTCGTGCTCTGGACGCTGGAGCAAGGCTTGGCGGGCCTCGAGAATTTGAGCCTGATACCAGGTACCGTTGGTGCATCACCAATCCAGAACATCGGTGCCTACGGTGTCGAGATCAAGGACGTATTTGCAGGGCTCACTGCACTGGATAGTGAAACTGGGATCATCCGTGAGTTCAGCGAGGACGACTGCGCATTCGGTTATCGCGACAGTCTGTTCAAACAGCAGCCCGGGCGTTTTCTGATTCTGCGAGTGCGTTTCGCGTTGCGTCGCCAGGCAGCGCTGCATCTTGAGTATGGGCCGATCCGCCAGCGTTTGGCGGAGCAGGGGATTACCGTACCCTCCGCGCAGGATGTGAGCCGAGCTGTTTGTGCCATCCGCAGTGAAAAGCTGCCGGATCCACAGCAGCTGGGCAATGCTGGGAGTTTCTTCAAGAATCCGCTGGTGCCGGCTGCCGCTGCTCAGACGCTGCGCGACCGTTACCCCGAGCTGGTCGGTTATCCGCAAGCCGACGGTCAAGTGAAACTGGCGGCTGGCTGGCTGATCGAGAAGGCTGGCTGGAAGGGATTTCGTGACGGCGACGCAGGGGTTCATCGGCTGCAGGCGTTGGTGCTGGTCAATCATGGCCTGGCCACGGGGGTGCAGCTGCTGGACCTGGCGCGACGTATCCAGGTCGATGTGCTGGAGCGCTTCGGCGTCAGCCTTGAGATCGAGCCAAATGTGCTCTGACTACGACTCGTACGGTCAGTTTTGGCTGCTTTAAAGCCAGGCCGTGCGGTGTTGTAGATATCTGGTTCTGGTCGCTTGAGTTGTACCGATATCGCACTTCGGTTCGCCTAGCGCGGGCAACCAAGCAGAACCTGCGATGTGCATCGGATGTAAGCGAGCTCAATTTCGACCTGCAGCCGGTCCGGCTTCTCAGGCTCGCAGTGACGGCTTTTTCGGGGAGAGATGGGGCAGTGAATAGCCTTGCTGACTGCGCTGCACCCCTTCTGCCATGAGCGTTCTCCCGATGAATAAGACGAAGGTGTAAACCTTATTCAGGACGGGACAATGCAAAAAAAAAGGGATGCCGAAGCATCCCTTTTTTAGGCCAGCGGTGTTTAGCCTTGCGGCTTCTCACGGTTATCTGGCTGGTCACCTTCCGCAGCTTGTTCCGACTCCTGGGGTGATGGCTGAACCACTTCCTCAGTTGTCGGTGCTTCTGGCTTCTGCTCGTCTACTTCAGCGGTCGACACCTGTGCTTGTTCGGCGGGCTCGTCAGCCTCGGCGAGCAGCTGCTCGTGGAGG
>DNMQ01000024.1 GCA_003488145.1 Pseudomonas sp. | reverse complement strand
CCAGCGATTACTCGGTTCGATCGTCGATATCCCGCCTGCGGAAGCTGAGGGAAACTGCGACCGGCAATAAGAAGGTCAGGCCATGGCGGCCTGCCTGAACCAAACCGGCCTCCACAACATCCGGGGCGATTCACGCTGCCGTGAGCCGTCCCGCCAGGAAATCGCTGAGTACCACGCTGAGAAGGAACGCAAGGCCCGCGAGATTCGTGAGCACTTCGCCCGTGTCCGTACCCAGCGCGCCTAACCACTACAAGGAGTTACCCAGACAATGAAACCTTTTCAGTACAAAAAGCCCGATAGCGTTTTCACCCAGAGCATCACCACGGCGCACGGCCAGACCACCACCCAGGCCACCTTCCACACCTCAGACATCCGAGCGGACCACATGGCGGCCACTGACCCCCTGGTCTATGCCCAAGCCATGTATGAGGCCGCAGACGATCACCTAAATGGTGAGGAATGGCGGGAGAACATGAACACCGCTTTTCCCTCTGAGGTTCGCCCCTTCGGTTCCCAGCCGACTGCGCCTCAGGTCGCCTTAATGGAGGACCGCTCCGTTACCTTCGATCCCCGCCAGACCTACGATGGTCGCACCGTGGACAAGGGCTCCGCTTCGGCTGGCTCGCTGGTCTCCATGGAGGCCCCAGAGGTCGGCATTCTGGTATCGGGTCGTGTGTCGATCTTCGACCACACTGTCCAGTTCGGCTTCACTGAGCGCAGCATGACCCAGACCGGCGAGAAGCTCTTGGGAGACCTTGAGCTAACCCTGGCCGGTAAGATCGCTGAGAGCCTCGAAGGGCAACCCTCGGTCACTACGGCTTATGTCGGTTCGCTGAGCGGCTCCCCCGCTGCCCAAGCTGAGGACCTGCTGGACATCCTGGCTACTCACCTCGACACCTATTGGGGTCGTGATGTCTCTGAGTTCGGAGTCCTGATCCCCGTGGCCCTTCGTCCAATGCTCAACCGTGCCGCCCAACGGGCTGGCCTTGAGGACATTGACGAGCTGGTGGGGACCCGTGTTCAGGTTTACAGCGGTGATGACCGTGGAATCTTCTTGGTTCCTAAGGCATTCGCCCTGCTGTCCTTCCGTGAGGACCAGAACGGTGATGTCTGGCGTATTGAGCTGAGCCGCAACGCTTCGACTCAGAGCTGGGACCTTGAGGTCTCCGCTGTGGTGGACGTGATGGCCACTGCGATGGTTGAGGTGAAGCTGGGTGGTGCCGAATGGGAGACCACTACGGTAGCCCTGCCCATCATCAAACAGCTATTGCTCAGCGATGCCCCAGCGGCTCCGTAAGGCACCGCTTACCGTCATTAAGGAATGAGCCCTGGGTGATCCCTGGGGCCGTCCTACTAATCAGACCATATGCCGACAACTGGCGGTCAATTGGTTCCTCTTTCTGAGGATCAGTTTTTAAGCTCCTTGACCTTCGGGTCTTGGGGCTTCTTTTTGCAATACTTGAGTTAAGCAGTAGGACATACCATGGGAAAGCTACAGGCTGTGTACTGGGTTCTGGTCGCTCTTTCCTTGGTTATCACACCGGCTCTACGGGTGGCCTTTAAGAATCTGGGGGAAAAATCTGAGACCCCATCTAATAAAGAAAAGCCTGGGTAAAACCCCCGTGCCCCCAGCGGATTTATGCCCTGGGGAATCTTTAGAAAAAGCCCGACCGGGAAAATAAATGTCACCTCGAAAAACAATTCTGTCCCGCTGGGAATCGAAGGGCCTTTTCCGAGGGAGGCTGTTAGAACTCTGTTTAATCACTGTTAGACATTCGAGGCGTCGAGCCGCTACGCTTGGCACCTCTCACTGATACCTTACGGTTGAATCAGAGCAGCGGTTCGAGGGCTGGCCAGACGTTCTCAAGGAGGACTGGCTGGGCTTCAGCGGTTGGGTGGACGCCATCACCCTGCATCATGGAAGGCACGCCAGCAGCGCCCTCCAGCACGAAAGGCACCAAAGCAGCGCCGGTCTCTTGGGCAACTTTGGGGAACACTTCGGCGAATGCTGTCGTGTAGCGCTGACCGTAATTAGGCGGCAAGCGCATCCCCAAAATGAGCACCTTGGCCCCTGCCTCCTGGGACTTCCGAACCATACCCGCAAGATTCTGTTTCAATTGCGCTGGCGACTGCCCACGCAGACCGTCGTTGCCTCCCAGCTCGAGAATCACCACCTCGGGAGCATACTCCTCGAGCAACGGATCAAGCCGCGCGAGCCCGCCAGACGTGGTGTCGCCACTGATCGAAGCGTTCACCACGCGCCACGAATCATCCGCCCCGACCAGGCGTTCCTGCAGCAGATGCACCCAGCCCTGGCTGGTTTCCAGCCCGAAAGCGGCGCTGATACTATCGCCGACCACCAGTACGGTTCCGGCCAGGGCTCCCTGAGCCCAGCACAGCAGCGCCAGGGCCCCGCATTTCAGCCATCTTCGCATCGGATTCCCTCATGAGCGGCAACATTCTCGACGCCCGGAACCTTAACAAAGTGGTACCCAGCGCGGNNAGCCTGGCCATCGTCGGCACCTCAGGGTCGGGCAAGTCGACACTGCTCGGCCTGCTGGCCGGGCTCGATCTGCCGAGTTCGGGCGAAGTTCATCTGGCCGGCCATGCGCTGGCGGCGCTCGACGAAGACCAGCGGGCGCGGGTGCGTGCCGAACACGTCGGCTTCGTCTTTCAATCGTTCCAGCTGCTCGACAGCCTCAACGCCCTGGAGAATGTCATGCTGCCGCTGGAGCTGGACGGGCGCCGCGACGCTCTCGAGCGCGCCACCGAGCTGCTCTCTCGCGTCGGCCTGGGCGAGCGCCTGCAGCATTATCCCCGCCAGCTATCCGGTGGCGAGCAGCAACGCGTCGCACTGGCCCGCGCCTTCGCCGCCGAGCCCGAGGTGCTGTTTGCCGACGAACCCACCGGCAACCTCGACACCCATACTGGCGCGCATATCACAGAACTGTTGTTCGAGCTTAACCGCGAACGCGGCACGACCTTGGTGCTGGTCACCCACGACGAGCGCCTGGCCAGGCGCTGCCATCGCGTGCTTCGCCTCGAGGGCGGGCGCCAGATCGCCAGCGAGACGAGCGAATGATGGGCCTACCCAAGGCGCGCCTGTTCGCTCTGGCTTACCGGCAGTTGCTGCGCGACGCTCGCGCCGGCGAGTTGCGCGTGCTGTTTTTCGCCCTGTTGATCGCCGTCGCCGCCAGTACCGCCATCGGCTATTTCGGTGCACGCCTGAACGACGCCATGCTGCTGCGGGCCAGCGAGTTCCTTGGCGCCGACCTGGTGCTGGGCGGCAGCGCACCCGCCTCGGCGCAACAGATCGACGCCGGCAAGGCACAGGGGCTGGAACACGCCCAGGTGGTCGAATTCTCCAGCGTCATCGCCACCGACCAGGACTTGCAGCTCGCCAGTGTCAAAGCGGCCAGCAGCAGCTATCCCCTGCGCGGCGCCTTGCGCAGTGCTGCGCAACCCTACGGCGCCGAAGAAGCCGGCACCGGTCCGGCCCCGGGTGAAGCCTGGGCCGAGGCCAGACTGTTCGCCGCCCTGGACCTGGCAATCGGTGACGACATCGAAGTCGGCAACAAGCTGCTGCGCCTGACC
>DNMQ01000025.1 GCA_003488145.1 Pseudomonas sp. | reverse complement strand
GCACGCTCCACCAGCGGCATGGTCTGCTCGCCGACCTGCTGACGGATGCGGCCAAGGATCATCACCTCGAAGAACAGCGTGCCGATGAAGAAGATCGCGGCCAGCAGATGCACCACGTGCAGAACGGAATAACTCATCAGCGCCTCCTCGGTGTCAGTCAGCCGCGATCATCCCCTAACAACCCGCCGCGGGACTACCTGCCCGCCGTCATTTCGCCGCCGCGGTGATCCGCGCGCCGTCACGTTCGATGTGCTGCCCCTGCAGGAAGCGGTCATCGGACGTACGAATGCGAGCAACGCTGCCATCTTCGCGCTTGACCACATACAGCGTCTGTTCGAGTCCGGCAGCCTGCTGCGCGCCCTGCCCCATCAGGTAGCCGATGCCGCCACCGACCAGCGCCCCGACCGGGCCACCCGCCGCAGCTCCGAGCATGAAGCCACTGAGCCCACCGAAACCACCGCCGACCGCGCGATCCTCGTGCACTTCCAGAACCTCGTCTGCGCTGGCCAGACCGCTTGCCAGAATCGCTGCTGCTGCCATCAGAACCATTGCCTTTTTCATGTCACGCTCCTATCGAGTAATGAGTTGCACCCATTCTCTTCTTCACGAAGCGTGCCCAATATTTAACCCAACAAAATCAGATAGATAAAAAATTAAGGGTAGATATGACCAGCAAGTTATAAGTCATAAAAACCATTGATAGAGTATTTTTAACCCTGGCGCGGCAGTATCTTTTACCTAGACTCAGAGGCAGGCTCCGGAGGTACTGATGATTCAGTGCAAACGCGCATACGAACCACCGTCGCTGGAAGACGGCCAGCGCATACTGGTCGACCGGTTGTGGCCAAGGGGTTGCCGCAAGGACACCCTGGCGCTGCACGCATGGCTGCCGGACCTGGCGCCTTCCACGGCACTGCGCAAGGCGTTCAAGGGCGGGGAGATCGGGTTTGCGACGTTTCGCCAGCGCTATCGGGACGAACTGGCCGGCCACCCCGAACACTGGTGGGCGCTACTGGAGATGGCTGGGCGCGGCACGCTGACGCTGATCTACGCCGCGCAGGACGAGCGTCAGAACAATGCTCAGGTTCTGGCCGAATGGCTGGAGGAGGAAATGCAGCGACTGGAGCGTCCCAGCTCGCCGGCCTGTCTAGCCGGCGAGCTGGGCGGAAGGATCAACGGCGACGGTTGACCGTCATTGCCGCGCGAATCAGGTCGGCGCCGATTTCCGCTTCGTAGGTTTTCCAGACCGGCAGCATCTGCTCGCGCCAGGCCTGGCGTTCTTCCGGCGTCAGGGTGATCAGCTGACTGCTGCCGCTGGCGAGAATGCGCTCGCGATCGCGGCGATTCACCGCCGCGGCCTCTCGGTTCACCGCTTGGGTCACCTCGAGAATGATGCCCTCCAGCTCCGAGCGTACGGCGAAGGGCATGCTCAACCAGAAATCGTTGTTGGTAATCAGCATGTAGTCGAGCACGCCGTGGTTGCTCTCGGTGATGTATGGCTGAACGCTGTGCATGTTCTGGCTGAGGATGTTCGACCAGGGATTCTCGGCGCCCTGGACCACACCGCCCTTGAGCGATTCATAGACCTTGGCGAACGGCAGCACAACCGGCTTGGCACCGACGGCGGCGAACTGCGACTCGAGCACCGGCGACGGCTGGATGCGGAACGCCAGCCCGCTGGCATCGCTCGGCTTGCGCAGCGGTGTGGTCGCGGATAGCTGCTTCAGGCCGTTGTTCCAGTAAGCCAGGCCGTAGACGCCATGGGCCGCCATCGAACGCAGCAGCTCACGCGCCGCCTCGCGCTTCTGGAAACGCTGCAGCGCTTCGGCGTCATCGAACAGGAAGGGCAGGTCGAACAGCTGCAGTTTCTTGGTGTAGGGCGCGAACTTCGACATCGACGGCGCCAGCAGCTGCACCTTGTTGTCGAACAGTGCCTGCATCTCCTCGGCATCGCCGACCAGGGTCGAGTTCGGATAGACCTCGACCTTGATCTTGCCTGCCATGCGCTCCTCGACCAGCTGCTTGAGCAGCAGCGCGCCCTTGCCCTTGGGCGTGTCGTCCGCCACCACGTGGGCGAATTTGATGACGATCGGCGCATCGGCGGCCATCGCCGGAGCACTCAACCAATACAGGGCTGCGATCAGCGCAGCGACACAAGACTTGTACATCTGACCCCCAACGGGAAAAGCCCGAAGGCACCTCGTGAGCACCGTTCGAGTAGTTGATCGATTTTGATAAGGCCTGGCCTGGCGCAGGCGCGCAGCCGGTCTTTTATCTGAGGCGGCCAGATCAGCGCGTGTGGCAGTCGCCGGCTGGCCTTTATTGGAATGCGGCTGGCGAGGAAATCGGCGCGAGAGCCGTCGCCAGCCAGACGAAAGTCTTAGTGATCAACGCGTGCGGCACAAGGCCGAAAAAGCCCGACCAGCTCTCAAAACGAGACTTTGGTCGTAATTCGGCAGGCTTTGCCACGAGGCCCGAGGGAGCGCTTCGGCAGCAGAGGCCGGAGCGGTCGGGTCAGCGACGATTGACGGTCAGTGCCGCGCGCAGAATGTCACTGCCGATCTGCGCCTCGAACGACTTCCACACCGGCTGCATCTTCGCCCGCCAGGCCTGGCGCTGCTCCGGCGTCAGGGTGACCAGCGTGGCGCCGCCACTGGCGAGCAGTTGTTCGCGTTCACGCGCGTTGATCGAGGCGGCCTCGGCGTTCACCGTCTGGGTGACCTCGAGCAGGATGCCGTCCAGCTCCGAGCGCACCGCAAAGGGAATGCTGGTCCAGAACCTGGAGTTGGTCACCAGCATGTAGTTGAGCACGCCATGGTTGGTTTCGGTGACATAGCTCTGCTGGCTGCTGGCGCTCTGTCCGCGGATGTTCGACCAGGGCCCCTCGGTGCCCTGCACCGTGCCACTCTGCATCGCCTTGGACACCTCGGAGAACGGCAGGCGCACGGCCTTGGCATCCACCGCGGCGAACTGCGCCTCGAGCACCGGCGATGGCTGGATACGGAACGCCAGACCCGCCGCATCGGCCGGATTGCGCAGCGGCTGATTGGCCGACAGCTGCTTGAGACCGTTATTCCAGTAGGCCAGCCCGTAGATGCCCCGATCGGCCATCGAGCGCAGCAGCTCGCGGCTGGTTTCGCGCTTCTGGAAACGCGCGACGGCCGCCTCGTCGTCGAACAGGAACGGCAGGTCGAACACTTCCAGCTTCGGCGAATACTCGATGAACTTGGACAGCGAGGGCGCCAGCATCTGCACCTTGTTGTCCAGTAGTGCCTGCATCTCGTCGGCGTCGCCGACCAGCGTCGAATTCGGGTACACCTCGACCTCGACCTGGCCGGCCAGGCGCTCGCGCACCAGCTTCTGGAACAGCAGCGCGCCCTTGCCCTTCGGCGTGTCGTCGCCGACCACGTGGGCGAACTTGATGACGATGGGTTCCGCGGCTTGCGTGATGACTGGCGACAGCAGCAGGAACAGCGCCGCACAGGGCGCAACAACCAGAGACTTGAACAACTTTTTACCCCCACGGGAAATGAGCTCGGCACGGCGCCTCGTGAGCTCCGTTCGAGTGGTTTTGCGATTGGATGTGGTTCAGCCCACGCCTGGTAGGGCGTTGCCGAGATGTGTAGCGCGGGATCAGCGCACGGCGAACGAATTCGCAGGCTGATCTTTATTGGAATGGCGGTGACTGTTCAGTATCGGTTGGATATGCGCGGTCATCGAGCTGCGAAGTGTTGGCCATCAGCGGCTCTGGCACAAGGCTCGAAGCTCCGACCAGCTCTCAAAACCGAACATTGCATCGTTCAACCTCGGCGAACTTTATCGCCGCCGCCGGCTTCTACTGGCAACGCCCCGCCACTGGCCAATGCAATGACGCCCGCACAAACCGACCCGCAAACCATCGTGATCGACTGCCTGATCGTCGGCGGCGGCCCCGCGGGCCTCACCGCGGCACTGTACCTGGCGCGCTTCCGACGCAGCTGTATGGTGGTGGACGCCGGCTCGAGCCGGGCTTCGTGGATTCCGCGCTCGCGCAACTACCCGGGCTTTCCACCAGGCATCAACGGCAACGACCTGCTGGCAAGGCTGCGCGAACAGGCCAGCGGCTATGGCGCCCGCCTCGAACAGGGCCACGTCGAGCACATCGAGCCCCACGCCGAAGGCTTCAGCGTGCGCTACGGCGATCGCCTGTGCATAACGCGGCGGATCATTCTCGCCACCGGAATCGAGGACACGCTGCCGGACATGCCCGGCGTCGAAAAGGCCATCGACGAAGGCAAGGTGCGGCTGTGCGCGATCTGCGATGGCTACGAGGTCGATGGCGACAACGTCGCGGTCTACGGCGAGGCGGAAAGCGCCATCACCCACGCGGTGTTCCTGCGCACCTTCACCGACCGGGTCACCGTGATCGTGCATGGCGAGCAGGATGCCTGCGATCAGGCCATCGCTCTGGCCGAGCACTACGCCATTCGCCTGATCGGCGACCGCGTCGAGTCCCTGCACCCCTGCGAGACCGGCATCGAACTGCTGACCTGTCGCGGCGAGCGGCACCACTTCGACATCATCTACCCCAGTCTCGGCGCGCGCTTTCGCTCCGAACTCGCCGTGCAGCTCGGCCTCGACTGCGACGAGTGCGGCGGCGTGAATGTGGACGAACATCGGCAGACTTCGCTACGTGGCCTCTATGCGATCGGTGACGTGACCATGGGCCTGAAGCAGATCAGCGTCGCCATCGGCCAGGCCGCGCAGGCCGCGACCGCGGTGCACAACAGCCTGGAGGCCAACCCCTGGGGCGGCTCGCGCCAGGCCGCGGACCAGCCCGGCGCCGCGACCGCCCGGAACGACAACGAAAGCCTTCCCGATCAACCTTGACGGGCGGCCGAGGGTCTAGGCTTATACAAGCCTCGCCTGGAGCCTCCCAATGTCCCTCAGTGTCTTCGACCTGTTCAAGATCGGTATCGGCCCGTCCAGCTCGCACACGGTGGGACCGATGCGCGCCGCCCTGCGCTTTGCCGAAGGCCTGCGCCGTGACGGGCAGCTGACAGCGACCCGCGCCATCAAGGTCGAGCTGTACGGCTCGCTCGGCGCTACCGGCAAGGGCCACGGCAGCGACAAGGCCGTGCTGCTCGGGCTGGAGGGCGAACATCCCGAATCGGTGGATACCGACAGCATCCCGGCGCGCCTGGCGACGATCCGCCAGCGTGGCGAACTGCGCCTGCTCGGCGAGCACCCGATCCCGTTCGACAGCCGGGCGCAGCTGGCCTTCATCCGCCGGCCGCTGCCCTTCCACCCCAACGGCCTGATCTTCCGCACCTTCGACGCCGCCGGCCTGCAGCTCTGTAGCCGCGAGTACTACTCGGTGGGTGGCGGATTCGTGGTCGACGAACAGGCCGCCGGCAGTGATCGCATCGTCGAGGACGCCACCGCGCTGGCCTACCCCTTTCGCAGCGCTGCCGAGCTGCTCGATCACTGCGCTGCCCATGGGCTGTCCATCAGCCAGCTGATGCTCGCCAACGAGGCCGCCTGGCGGCCGGAAGCAGAGACCCGCAGTGGCCTACTGCGCATCTGGCAGGTCATGCAGGACTGCGTCGATGCCGGCTGCCGTACCGAAGGCGTGATGCCCGGCGGCCTCAAGGTGCGTCGCCGCGCGGCGGGCCTGTATCGCCAGCTCAGCGAACACCCCGAGGCCAACCTGCGCGATGCGCTCAACGTGCTCGACTGGGTCGATCTCTATGCGCTGGCGGTCAACGAGGAAAACGCCAGCGGCGGGCGCGTGGTCACGGCGCCCACCAACGGCGCGGCGGGCATCATTCCGGCACTGCTGCATTACTACATGCGCTTCGTCCCGGGTGGGGACGAGGACGGCGTGGTGCGCTTCCTGCTCACCGCCGCGGCCATCGGCATCCTCTACAAGGAGAACGCTTCGATTTCCGGCGCCGAGGTGGGCTGCCAGGGCGAGGTAGGCGTGGCCTGCTCGATGGCTGCCGGCGCGCTGTGCGAAGTGCTCGGAGGCACGCCACAACAGGTCGAGAACGCCGCCGAGATCGGCATGGAGCA
>DNMQ01000094.1 GCA_003488145.1 Pseudomonas sp. | reverse complement strand
GAACGCGCGCGTGCAATTGTTGATCGCGATGGCGGGGCTGGCGCTTTTTCTCTACCCGGCAACGATGGGCCTGTCCTATCTGGACCCCTATCAGCTCGGTTACGCCCCCCGCCCGCTGATCGCGGTGGTGGGCGTGCTTGCCCTGGGATTGCTGCTGCTCAAGAACTGGCTGGGCGCTTCCATGCTCGGCCTTGCCACCTTGGCGTTCAGCCTGGGGATCAAGCCGTCGCCCAATTACTGGGACTATCTGCTAGACCCCTTCATCGCCTTGTTCAGCTGCGGGGCGTTGCTCGTCTATGCCTGCAGGGCACTCGTGCGCAAGCCAATGCCCGCGTGACGAAAATTACTCCAGCTGACCTGTGATGGCTCGGCTGCGCTATTTGACGATTCGATAGATTCGAGGTTGGGACAATGGGTTGGCTTCAGTCGCGGCGCCTGCATTACTGGTTCGGTGCAGTCGGGATTCTGTTCATTGCGCTCGCAGCATTACGCGGGATTTTCTTCGTCGGTTTTTCCGGACTGGCGCCCAGCACGCTCGGCACGGTCGAAGCCGTACCCGAAACGCTCGGAATCGGCCTGCGTTTCGATCTTCGCCTGGCGATCCTGTTGATGTTGCCGATCGCGCTGTTGGCGTGGCTGCCGGTCTGGAACCTGACGCGCTCCCGCGTCCTTCGCTGGGTGGCGCGGCTCTATCTGGCACTGGCGCTTGGTGCAGTGCTGCTGGTCTACATCATCGATTTTGGCCACTACGCCTATCTCGGGGTGCGCATCAATGCCACCGTGTTGCGCTTTCTGGAGGACGCGCAGATATCCACCGATATGGTCTGGCAAACCTATCCAGTGGTCTGGATCAGCGTTGGCTGGGCGGCGGCAACCGCTCTGGTGTGGTGGCTGCTGCTGCGCTTCGAGCGGGTCACGCTGGATCGTCCGGCAAAGCGAATCAGCCGGCTTTCGCTGATCTGGGGTAGTGCGCTGATGGTGGTGGCTGTTTTCGTCGCCATCCTCGGGCGCGTCGACAATATCAATCTGGAAAACCCGGTGCCGCTGCGCTGGAGCGATGCGTTTTTCTCGGGCGACAACCAGATCGCAGCCCTTGGCCTGAATCCGGTGATCTTCCTCTATGACACGCTGAAGGTCCCCAATCAGCCGTATGACCGGGAACAGGTCGAGGCCCATTACGATGTCGTTAGCCATTACCTGGGCGTCGACCAGCCTGATGCGAAAACGCTGAATTTCAGCCGGGAGCAGGGCGTTCAACCCTATGCGATTGACGGAAAGCGGCCGAATGTCGTCTTCGTCATGCTCGAATCCCTGGGAACCACCGCAGTGGGCGCCTATGGCAATCCGCTCAATCCGACTCCCAATATCGACCGGCTGGCCAAGCAGAGCTGGTTCTTCAAGAACTTCTACGTTCCCGTGACCGGCACCGCGAAGACCGTGTGGGCGAGCATATCCGGCGTACCAGACGTTTCCCGGCAGGAAACCGCGACGCGCAATCCGCTGATCACCCGGCAACACAGCCTTGTCAACGCGCTGCAAGGCTACGACAAGTACTACATGATCGGCGGCAATTCCGGCTGGGCCAATATGAATGCCCTTATCCGCCAGAGCATCGACGACATCCAGCTATATGAAGAGCGCCACTGGAACTCTCCGATGGTGGATGTATGGGGAATCTCCGACCTGGACCTGTTCAAGGAAAGTGACCGGCTGCTGCGAGAGCAGGGGGAGGGCAAGCCTTTCTTCGCCTATATCCAGACGGCGGGCAATCATCGCCCGTTCACCATACCCAAGCAGAACGACGGCTTCGAAGCCCTTGATCTGCCTTTGGAAGAGGTACAAGGCGCGGGCTCCCGCAGCGTGGCGCAGTACAACGCGGTCCGCCTTCTGGATTTCAACATCGGCCGCCTGATGGAGATTGCGAAGGAAGGCGGCTGGTATGACAACACCATCTTCGTCATGTTTGGCGACCACAACACGCGTATCGCCCAGATTCCGCACATGCTGCCCGCATACGAAAAGCTGGGGCTCGAGAGCAATAACGTTCCGTTGCTGATCCACGCGCCCAAGCTGCTGGAGCCACGAGTGATCGAAGAGGCCGTGGGTCTGGCCGATCTGCTACCGACCGTACTGGGCATGGCCGGCATGGAGTTTCGCAACGGTGCAATGGGACGCGACATCCAGCAGCCGGCTCCTGAAGGCGAGCGCGTGGTTCCACTCGTGCTCCGCGAAGGCACGTTCCCGCTGATTGGGGGCGTGACCAAGGACTTTCTTCTGCAGATGCAGCACGACGGCAGCCAGCCGACCCTGCACGAAATTGCATCACCGGAGCCTCTGGTCGACGTAGCCGACCGGTATCCCGAGGAATACCAGCGACTCGTCGCCCTGACACGGGGACTGCACGAGGCATCGCGCCTGATGCTCTATCAGAACGTCAGAAAGGACTGAGTTCCAGGGCGGTCATGACTGCCTATCCGCGAGCTGTCTGACACAGCGCGCGGATGGGCAGATCGGGCGACATGAGCGTGACGTTACAGCGCCAGGCTCAATAGAGAATCATCACCCAGGTGACCGCTACCATCACCAGCGACAGCAGTTGCGCCGCACTGCCCATGTCCTTGGCGTTCTTGGAAAGCGGGTGCAGTTCGAGCGAGATTCGGTCGATTGCTGCCTCTATCGCCGAGTTGACGAGTTCGACTACCAGTGTCAACAACGGCACGATCACCAATAACAAGCGTTCGATTCGGCTGACGTCGAGCGTGAACGCCAGTGGTATCAGGACAGCGTTGAGCAGCAGCAGCTGTCTGAAGGCAGCTTCGCCGGCAATCGCAGCACGGATACCTGCAATGGAGTATCCCAGCGCTCTCAGGATTCGCTTGAGACCTGAGTGCCCCTTGAGCGATTGCGCATTGAGTTCTTCGATGCTGCTCATGTTCAACTTCCTGGCAGAATTGTGGCGAGTATAAGCATCCCGCGGCAGAGAGCGCGTGCTGATCGTGGCTAAACGAATACCAGAGAGGGAAAGGACCAGAAGGTGGCGATGGCAACGCACGGCCATTACCACAAACGCAATTTAACATAATATAGATTATGCGAAAAACGATCTTGCGCCTTAGGCGTTACCCACCACCAGATCACCTCCAGCTTTTAGCCTCAATATCTCCAAAGCGCTTCAGCTCTCAGGTGAATCCTTTGCCTGCGCATGCTGGCTGTTCGGCTGACTAGTTTCCGCATTCCGAAACGCCGAGCGAAATTCGCTGGGTTTGAGTCCGGTCTGCTTGCGAAAGAAACGGCTGAAGTATGCCGCGTCGTCGAACCCCAGGTCGCGGGCGATCTGCTGGATGTCGAGCGTGGTATACGCCAGCTGACGTTGTGCTTCGCGAACGACTCGCTCGTTGATGATCGCAGTCGGTGATTCACCCAGACCTTCGCGGGTGGCTCGGCCCAGTGTGGCTGGCGTGATTCCCAGCGCTTCGGCGTACAGACCAAGCGGCCAATGCTGTCTGAAATGCGTGTCGACCAACTCGCGAAACTGAATCAGCAGCTGGGACCGCCTGCCATTGGCTGGGCGAGCTATCGGCACTGGCTGTTCCAGCCGGACGACATGTACGAGTAACGCGAGCAACAATGCGTGCCCGGCGGCGACATTGCCGCGTTCCTGACCGTGCGCTTCCGCCTGGATCAGCTGGATCAGCGGCCATATCGGCTCTTCGCCGTCTGCATCCCACGGCAGCGGCACCACTGCCGGACGTTGCATCAAGGCCAGCAGGTCGCTGGACAAAATCCGCGCCATCGACTCCAGCGGTCGCTGTGCTGCCGTGATGACCGGCCCGTCGGTTTTGGGACTGTAGCGAAAGGCATGCACGGTGCGCTGCGGCAGCAGGATCAGGCACGGCGCACGGAAGCCCATTCGGCTGTTCTCCAGGGAAACTTCGCCCTCGCCACTTCGTACATAGACGATCTGCAACAGTGAGTCATGCTGATGCGGCTTGATTTCGCGCTGATGCATGTCGCCGCGTTCGTTGATCCATTCCAGATGCAACAGGTCCTGCCATACGGGCAATGCAGCCTGGCCGTACAAGGCGTAGTTGGGAATGCGTTTGCTCATGAATTCCTGCCGTGGTGCCGGTATCCGGCGCGGAAAAATGCACTAATCGTCCTAGTGGTTGTTCAGTCTGTCATACGTCTTTGACGTTAAATGTAACCATCTGTGTTGCAGCGTGACGGCCGCGCCCTCTCCCGCCTCTGGCCCACGCCCCAAAAAAACGAACTCTATGAATATGCCAACCTGGCGCGAATGGCTGTTTTCGGCCAAGGCGCTGATTGCCGCCTTGCTTGCGCTGTACATCGCTCTGGCGATACCGCTGGAAAACCCTTACTGGGCCATGGCCTCGGTTTACGTCGTGTCGCATCCGTTGTCCGGGGCGACACGTTCGAAGGCGATCTATCGCGCGCTGGGCACGCTGCTTGGTGCAGCCGCATCGGTCGTGCTTCTGCCGACGTTCGCTCAGCAACCGGTGATGCTGAGCCTGGCGATCTCGTTGTGGATCGGCGCCCTGCTCTTTCTCTCATTGCTGGACCGCTCGCCACGCAGTTACATCTTTCTACTCGCCGCCTATACGGTGCCGCTGATCAGTCTCGCCGAGGTCAATCACCCATCGACCATCTTCGATGTCGCCCTGGCGCGTTCCGAGGAGATTCTGCTCGGTATCGTCTGCGCCAGCGTGGTAAACGCCGTGCTTTTTCCCAGCCGCATCGCGCCGACCCTCGCGGCGAAGATGCACCTGCTGCTGCGCGATGGGCGCGGTGCCGTCAGCCGGATGCTCAATACCCAGCACCTGGGCGAAGCCGACCAACGTGCGCTGAATGCGCTGCTGGTGGATGTGATGGGGTTGGACGCAATGATCAGCCATCTGAGCCACGACAGCAGCAGTCATCTCTCCACCGTCCATGCTCGCGAATTTCGCGCGCGTATGGCGATGTTGATGCCGCAGCTGATCTCCACCGCGGACTCGCTGCACCGGTTGCAGCGGGAGCCGCACGGCCTGCTGCCGGAGCTGGAGGAATACCTGCAGACGGTGGATCGCTGGATTCAGGGCGACGCGCCGTCCAGCGACGCCGACCAGTTGCGTGAGCGCAGCCTGCAGCTAGGCACGTGGCTGAGTGCGGCCCATCCGACACAGGCGCTGGCCATCGACAGCGCCTTGCGCCAACTGCGCGCGCTGCTCGACCTCTGGCAGGACTGCCTGGCGCTGCGGCAGCAGTTTGCCGACGAGCGTGCCGACAGGCTCCCGGCGCTGCGCTATCACGCCCAGCAGCTGGCCGGCGGCCGGCGCCATCATGATTACGGCCTGCAGGGGTTCACCGCTGCTTCCGTGGCGCTGTCGGTGTTCTGCTTGAGCATGCTGTGGTTCGTTTCCGGCTGGCAGCACGGCTACAGCGGCGTGTTTATCGCTGCCGTGGCGGGTTGCTTCTTCGCCGGTCAGGACAACCCGGCGCCATTCATCAGGTCGTTCCTTGCCGCCACACTGGTCTCAATCAGCGCCGCCGGCATCTACCTGTTCGCGCTGATGCCCAACGTGCACGACTTCGAGATCGGAAGAGCGTCGTGTAGGGAAAGAGTGTAGATCTCGGTGGTCGCCGTATCATTAAAAAA
>DNMQ01000228.1 GCA_003488145.1 Pseudomonas sp. | reverse complement strand
CTGGCAATGTTCATGTACGCGCGTAGCGTATCGATCACCACCACCTCATGGCCCCGCTGCTGGCCGGCTTCGACCAGGCGTCGGGTGGAATACAGGCGCGGATTGCGCGACAGCACGGCGATTTTCATGGAGCACCGGAGGAAGTGAGGATCTGGGGTTTGTCCTGGACATAGGTTCGCGACGGATCGATCAGCCATTGACCGTCGACCAGCGCCTTGGAGCCGAGCAGCAGGCGGTAGCGCATGGTCTTGCGGCAGGTCAGGGTGAACTCCACCGGCCACACGTGGCTGCCCAGCGCGAGCAGGGTGCGCACCACGTAACGCGTCTGGACCTGGCCATTGGAACTCTTGATCAGCTTGCGCGTGACCAGCGGCGCCTCGCAGCGATGGCGCCGCTGCACCAGCGTGCCCAGGTGCGCGGTGAAGCGAACCCAGCGTTGCCCATCGCGTTCGAATTCGCTGATGTCGGTGGCGTGCAGCGCCGAGGTGCTGGCCCCGGTATCGACCTTGGCACGCAGGCCCACCACGCCGAGATCCGGCAGGGCGATCCATTCACGCAGTCCGATCACGGTGTGGGGGTCGAGTCTCTTCAATGGGCGTGTCCGAAGAATTTGCCGGCATTCTAGTTGGGGTGCATGACAACTGCATCCGTCTGTAACACCCTAGAACGATGTGTAGGAGTTAGAGCTGGACGATGGCTGAAAAAGACGACGACAAGGTGCGCCTGGACAAGTGGCTGTGGGCCGCGCGCTTCTTCAAGACCCGCGCGTTGGCCAAGGCGGCCATCGAAGGTGGCAAGGTGCACTGTCGCGGCGAGCGTTGCAAGCCGAGCAAGGAACCGAAGATCGGCGATGAACTGGTGATTCGCGTTGGCTTCGACGCGCGGACGGTGGTTATCCGCGCGCTGTCGGCGGTGCGCCGCGGCGCGCCCGAGGCGCAGACGCTCTATGAAGAGACGCCGCAGAGTCTGGCCGCTCGCGAGGAAGCGGCAGCCCAGCGCAAGGCGGGTGCCCTCGGCATGCAGACCGACGGCCGGCCGAGCAAGAAGCAGCGCCGAGCCTTGCAGCGCTTTCACAGCGAGGGCTAATCAGAGCTCGCTGTATGCGATGTATTGGATTCCCGGGAAGCTGCGCCTCAGCAGCTCGTCCAGGCGCACGTCAGCCGCCAGATATTCGTCACCGAAGCCATCGGCCAGTAGGGTTGGGTGCGCTATGACTTCGAGGGTACCGCGGGCGGGCAGCGGAGTATTGGTCAGGTCATAGGGCGTACAGGCAAAGTCGGCCATTCGCCCTGCCAGCTGGCGCAATCGGGTATTGAGCAGCCGCTTGAAATGACGCTTGGGTAGGTTGATGTTGTATCCGAGATTGCGTGCTGGACGCAAAGGCACCCCCTGCTCGCCGGCGAAGCGAGCGAGTTCTTCGCCGACCGGCCACAAATTGTGCACGTGCTGGTGGGAGTCCAGATGGCTCGGCCGTATCCCCTGGTCCAGACAGCGCTGCCATTGGGCCTGAATCTCTTGGCGTACCGCTTGGCGCGCCTGTTGCGATAGCGAAAAGCGGTAGCGTGCAATGCTCAGGTCGAACTCGCCGGCGGGTGAGCAGAACTCCCGCTGCCGAGCGATGGGCTGAGATAGCGGTCGGCCATGGGTTAGGTTGAGATGCAGGCCGACCCGTCTGTGCAGGCGCTCGGCATGAATCAGCTGGCAGGCTTCATCAAAACCAGGGGTGTTGGCCATCAGGGTCGCGGAGCTGATGATTCCCTGGTTGAAGGCGGCCACGATCACGTGGTTGTTCGAACTCGACAGGCCGAAGTCGTCGGCGTTAATGATCACTCTGGATGGCATACCTGCTCTCGGCGAATCAGCTGGACGGTTGCTTGACAGCGCAAAGCTCTTTGCGCCCGGCAGCGCGACGGGTGCGCCAGGTTTGCAGGCGTGGTTTGATACTCAGCCATACCCTGTAGATGAGACCCAGCACGATGCCGCTCGGCCTGCGTGAATAAAAACTCCAGCGCAGGTGCTCAACTTGATCCGTCATGCGCTCATGGAGTTGGTGGCTTGATTGGTGCAGGCTTACCCGGGAAGCGTCGATGTAATCCCAGTCCTCGTCCAGCCCCCAGCGGAACCACTCGTCCAGCAACAAGCGACCGCTACCCAGCGAGGCAAATTCGGGCAGGAAGGCGAGGTTGTAGTCGTATAGTCGACCCTGGTCGAGCAGGCCGAGGCGATAGCTGATGCAGCGGCCCTCGAGCGTCAATTGCACCACGCGTACGCGACCTTCGGTCGCGAGAGCGCTGAATCCGTTCATGATCCAGTCCCGATGAGGGCCAGGGCTGAATATGCCGACCCCGTCTTCGCCTTTCCAACTCGCCTCCTCGACCATGGCAAGTTGTTCCAGACACGGGACGATGGTCGTTGAGTCCGGAGTGATTCGCTCCACCACGGCGCCGCAGGCTTGCGTCCGTTTGCGGGCACGCCGCAGCTTGTAGCGCGTATCGCCGCTTACCTCTTGTCGATCCGCTTCGCTCAACCGATGCTCCGGCACTCGGCAGCTGGTCCGCGCTTCCCATTGCCAACTATGGCCGACCCAATGCGTGAGCAGGTTGCGATGCTCAGGGCTTGCCGGAATTTCGTTAAGCTGCAGCCGCGCATGGGGGATTCGTCGGCGAATGGCCACCAGTGCCGGCTCAAGCAGGTGAACCGCATCTGCATCTAGCATCAGACCGATCCGGTCGCTCAGCGGATGGCCAAGGTGTCTGACTTCGGTCATCGTTACGCCAAGCATGCGAAGTGGGCAGCGAATCAGCGGTATGCAACCGACCAGTCGCTCGCTCTGCCATATCAGTAGTACATGCAGCTTGCATGCAGGCAAGAGTGACTGCTCAGCAGCCCGCAGCCAGGCTAGGCGATTGAACGGCGTGGTTTGTACCAGTCGTTCGCAAAGTGCTTCATAAGCTGCGGCGGGGAACGCCGCTGTGCATAGGCTCGTTTGCCATTCTAGACGTTCAGTCATCGTGTAGACGCTCCGCCGCTGCAGGCTGGGGGGCTTGAGCACTGAGTCGGGATTTGCGCAGGTGTTGAAGACGTTCGCCCTTGTAACGGCTATACCGGTGAAAATGTAGGCAATTGAGTAAGCAATAGATGTGAATGCTCTCGCCGATCTCGTTGAACCCGAGTTTTACGTGCATTTTCAGCGCTGGCTGATTACTCATGTTGACGACCGACCGCGTATGACTGAAGCCCTCGGCCAGGAAGTTCCTCCACGGTTCGCGCTGCAATAGCACGGCCATGCCGGTGCCTCGATACGGCAGCGCCACTTCCCCAGCAAACTGATAAATGCGCCCTGGCGGCAGGCGTAGCCAACAGTGGTAGGCCTGGTCATCGTAGTAATCAGTACGGCGGAACCACGCCATTCCTATGACCTGCCCATCGGCGTCGAGATAGGCTTCACCAACGCTTCCTGAGCGGATGAGCGACAGAAGCCCTGGCTTATATCGTGAGAAATAACGATCGAACGCGGGCAACAACGCTTCGGTGATGGATGCCTTGCGCCAGGGACTCTGGCGAGGAAAGTGCGGTGCGGGCAGGTCCAATGCCCGCTCCATCCAGATCAGTTCGTCGTGGCGGTAGACATAGCGTGCCCACAGCAGCCTAGCGGTACCGAACAGGCCTTTGCGCCTGATTTTGTCGAACAGCGAGGGTGATTCCATCATGGCCGCTCCCACTCGATAGAGAACAGTGTTTCTCCTGGCAGGCTGAAGCTGACGATGTTTTGCTCACAGCGCCAATGCCCTTCGCGTGGGGTGCTGTCCGGGCCAAATAGCGTCAACCGGATTGCTCCAGCGCAGCCGACCGGTTCGACGCGGATGTTTTGCTCCCGAGGCGTCTTGTTCACCCCGAGCACGCGCCTCCGTTCCTCACTCTCGGTAGACGCATCCAGTGCCAGAGCGTCGACCTCGAACGCATCGTTATCCATCTTCATGACGCGGCGACCCCAGTGTCTGGCGATGAACGCCTGTGCCAGTCCGACCGGCTTGAGCGAGTATTCGTCTTGACCGTCTGCGTGCAGTAAACCTTTTGGATAGTCCGGCTCATCGGCGGCCTGGAAGTAATTGATCATGTCTAGTAGGCCGTCCTGTGACGCGTTGATAACAACGGATGCCCACCACAGCGATGCGAAGTGTGTGTTCTGCTCGTAGGGGCTCAGGCTCGATCCGCTGGAAATGTTGGTCTGATCCAGAAGCAACGCCTTGCGCGGCCGAGCATTTTCATCCAGCCCGACCAGTTTCGCTGCCGCGAGAACGTTATCTCGATAGACGCGCGTGGCGAGCAGATCGCGCACCATCCACTCGTGCCAGGCCAGTGCGTCGATGTAAGTGTCGTGGCGCGCCAGTAGTCGTTCGGCCCAGTCAGCACCAAGGCGCCGGGCGGCACCATCGCGCGTCGGTCCGTTGGTCAGGCGCGAACTGGCCGGCATCGCGATGCGAACACCGGCGGCATGGGCGGCAGTGTCGGCGCGGATGTGCCGACTGAGCGTGGCGAAGTAGCGTTCGTAACTGTCGAAGTCCGGGTAGTTGAGATTCGGCTCGTCCGCAACGGATAGGTAATGCAGGCCGCCGTCGAGTGCACGGCTGTCATTCAGCCAGGCGGTCAGGCCGGCGAGGGTGGCTGTGTCGGCCTTAAGGACCGCTCTACGGCCGCTGCCGGCGAGCAAGGTGATGCTGCGCTCGATGCCGAAGCGTTGCTGGTAGAGCTGGCGAAATGGTCGCTCCCGGTCGGGCTGCCGGCTCAATACATCGACGAAACTGTAGTACCCGCCAGCGTGGGGGTTGAGTATATCCAGCGCAGCAAAGGCCGATTCCGGCGGTAGGGCATAGGGCAATGCGATGCCGATGGCTGGGGTGGGGCCGAGGACGACATCATGCAGCTTGAGGCGAACCTCGCCTGGGTTCCAGCGTGGTGCGCGCAAATGTTCGGGGCGCTGAGCGAATAGATTGGAGGTTCCGTCCAGCCAGAAAGCTGCTTTGCCGCTGCCCTCCAGCTTCAGTTGCCAGACCTGGTTCTGCTCCGACACAGGAAGGGCGACTTGGTCGAATTCTGAGTAGGTGTCGTAGGCTCTCAGGGGCAGCTCGACTCGCTGGCCATCCGTGAGCCGTCGGGCCTGCAGCGCTTTCACACCACCATGATATTTACCAGCTAGCACGGCACGCTCGCCGGCGCGGGTCATGAAGTACAGGATCACCCCATGGCTTACGTCAGCACTGAAGTGCAGTTTCACCGGCTCGAGCATGGCAGCGACGTTGTCGGAATGGCGGATCCGGTAGTCGCGAAAACTGTATCCAGGTACCTCCAAGCGATACGGAGCGGCAGCTTCTGATAGCGTCCATTGCTGCTGCCCGCTTGTCTCGCTGGCCATGATCACCCGGTCAGCCTGCAACCGACCTTTGCCGTCGACCAGATAAAGCTGCTCAGCGTTAGCTTCCGCTTGCCAGGCCGGAACCCAGCTGATGTGCACCTGTTGGGTGTTCTGCGGATACAGATACAGAGTGCCATCGCGCAGGGCCTGCCAGCTAAGGTCGGCAGCAGCAGCGGATTCTGCCAGCAGGACGGCCAGGAACAGGATGATTCGCTTCATGGGCTGATATCTCCACGCTTTAGAAGCGGGCGCAGCCGCGCCAAATCGCTTGGCAGGATAAAGAGCGTATGAGCCAGAGATACCTGGCTGATCCGGCAATAAAGCAGCAGCATTGCCAGGCTGACCAGCAAGTAGGCTGTCGACGATGCAATGCCAGCGCCCACGATGCCTATCGACGGGATCAGCAGTAGGTTGAGCAGCAGGTTGATTGCGGCACCGGCGCCCATCATCAGCGATACGCTTCCCGGTCGATTCTTGCCAAGCAGATCCAGGCGCAGGATGCTGGCATAGCACAGCCCGAACAGGCCCGGCAGCAGCGCTAGCAACGCAGGGTAGGCCGGTGCGTAGCTTTCGCCGAACAGGCTCACGATCAGCCAGTTGCCCACGAGCGCCATGCTCAGGCAGGCGGCAAGCATCACGGTGGCTGTGATACGCAGCGCGAACGGAGTGAGTTGTTCGATGCCGTCACCCTGCCTGAGCAGACGCTTCATCAATGGGGTGGTCACGGCCTCAGGTACGATCAACAGCAGTTCGGCCGCCGCTGTGGCCATCGCGTAATAGCCCAGCGCTTCGCTACCCATGAAGGCACCGATAAACAGATAGTCGGAGCGCAGCAGCACCTGCTGGAACAGCACGTCGGGATGACTCTTGCCGCTGTAACGCAGCAGTTCCCTATGGCTGCTCGTGTTCCAGCGCAGCCGCAATTGATGGAAGCGTCCAAGCCAGCACCAGCCCGCTATCGTCACGAGACCTATGCCCACCAGCCAACTGATCACCGCAGCCTGTAATGCAGCGGTTTGCCACATCCAGAAAAGGGCCAGGAACAACACCAGTGGTGCCAGCGATTCCAGCAGACGCAGGGCGTTGAAAGAGGTAACCCGGCCGTCGCCATTGTGCAGCGTCAACAGCCCACTCTTGAGAATGGTCAACGGCACGGCCAGCAGCAGGATCCAGATCAGCGGCCCCAGCTGTTGGGACGCGTCCAGCGCCGAACCGAACTGATCGACGATCAGCACACCGCACAGTGTCAGTAGCCCGGCAGCAAAGCAGCCGAACACCAGCACCTGAGTGAGCAGCAGGCCCATGGGGCGCTGTTGGGCGGCCTGGTAGCCCAGCGCCGTATTGAGGCCCCCACTGGTGAGCGCTGCAAGCAGGTCCGGCAAGGCACTCAGCAGTGCGAACAAACCGCGCTCGGCCGGGCCCAGGACTCTTGCCAGCAGCACATTGCGCAGCAGTCGCAGCCCGATCATGGCCAGGCGCGTTGCCACGCTCAGCGCCAGGTGGCGCAGATACTGGTTGCGGCTCATTGCGCCAGGCTCCGCATCAACCGCCAGGCAAATAGTCCGGGGTGTCGAGCCATTTGATGACTGACGCCGATGCGGGCCAGCGCTAGCGGATCATCGTTGTCGCGACAGGGCCCAGGACGAGTGCTAAGGGCGTGGCGATATCCGAGCTGCGCGACCGCTTGTCGGACACGAGCGTCGTGATCTCCATTGGGGTAGCAGTAGATCGGTAGCGGCGCTAGACAATGGGTCGCGAGATCCCGATGGCTACGCTGCAGGTCTTCGGCCAAGGTTGCGTCGTTCATTTGCGTGAGAATGCCGTGACGTGATCCGTGCGGGCCGAAGCGTACCCAGCCAGAGCGTTCCAGCTCGGCAACCTGTTCCCAGTCCATCGCGTGTTGCGTTTCTTGTGGGCACACGTCGGCCAAACCTTGCAGCGTGGCGGCCGGCAGGGTCTTGAGCGATTGCAGATAGTGCGCCAAGAATTGGCTGCGGCGTCGCTCAGACAAGTTGTCAAAGCCGGCCGGCAAAGGCGCCGCGCCGGATTCGGCTAACCGCGCCTGCAATAGCCGACGGCCCGGTGCGCCAGGATTGGCCCAAAGCGTCTCGCCGATGCTTTCCCACCAGAAGCCTCGAGTACTACCGATGAAGTCTGTCGAGAGGAAAATGCTCGCGGGTACGCGATAACGCGCAAGTAACGGGTAGGCCACTTCTGCGTTATCGCGCCAGCCGTCATCGAACGTTAGCGTGACCCGAGCGCGGCCGTCGCAAGGCGCGGCGAGCAGCTCTTCGAGCGGAACGCATGCGAAATGTTGCTGCAACCAGGCGAGCAAGCGGCCGAATGCGGATTGACCGATGCAGAGCTCAGCACGGTGAGGCAGGGCGGCTGCATTGTCGTCGGCGAGTACGCGGTGCAGCATCAGAATCAGCCTTACACCACGGAGTTGGCGCCGCCCGCCGGGGCTGTTGAACTGAAGCCAGCCGATTGTGGCTTTGCACGCTTTAGAAGGGGTCATTTAGCGATTCTGCTGGGGATTCCACTGCTGATAGCTGTGTCCCCTGAGGAATTGCCAGAGGCCACCGCACATCCCGGCCATCGTGATGAGCAGGAAAGCCGCCAACCGGAATGGCTTAGGCAGAATGCCTCGCGTGTCCAACAATCCAAGCAGGCCGACTGCATAGCCAGCCAGCTGTGCGATCAGGAAGAACCGATAGAATGGCCCGCTCTCCTGCAGCCATAAGCTGCTGAGCAGCAGGGGAACGAGCAGGGTCGGGGCTAGTCGACGAATCAGTTTATGGCTCACAAGCGCTATCGAATAGAAACCATGGCGTAACGGATTCATCAGCGTGCGGCGACAGGCCAGACTCTGCAGCCCGCCGACGGTGACGCGCAGCCTCCGTCGGAACTGTTTGCCAGCCTCGTCCACACCTTGGTCGAGCACGACTGCGTCGTCGGCATAGACGATACGTTTCCCGGCCATTGGCGCACAGGTACTGAGGAAAAAATCATCGTTGACCTGTCCTGGCACTGGCTGGAATAGCTCGCTGCGCAACGCAAGCAGCGCGCCGTCGGCGGATACCATGCAGCCGGTGCGGTTTTCGGCGCGGCGCAGCCACGCTTCGTAGTGACGGTACAGGCTGTCGCCCAAGCTCAGCGAATGCCCCGGATCGGGAATTATCATCTGGCCGCCGACGCAGCCTACGTCTGGGTCCGCCAGCGGAGCCAGTAACCGACCGAGGGTATGTTCGTGCCACTGGTTGTCGGCATCGGTGAACACCAGAACCTCACCGTCTGCCAGTGCGGCCGCGGCATTAATCGCGGCGGCCTTACCGCCGCGCGGCAGATCCAGCACTTGGATGCGCGGGTCCTCCAGCGCACGGGCACGGCTGACGGTGTCATCGCTCGAGCCATCACTGGCAACGATGATTTGCATACGAGCGGCCTGATGGGCCTGGGTCAGCAGCGTCTTTAGCTTCTGCTCGATGTGAGCCTCTTCGTTGTGCGCTGCGATGATCACGCTTACTGACAGCGGCTCGCTCGCTGGTACCGGTTTGGTCGGGGTGAGCCGCGCGAGCAGAGCTAGGGTCAGCGGGTAACCCAGATAGGCATAGGCCGGTAGTAACAGGCATAGCCAGAATACGAAATCAGCCACGGGCAGGTCTCCTGGCGGTCCAGTTGAACAGGCTAAGCAGGAATGCCCCGCCAGCAAGATGCAGGCGCAACCAGTGCAGAATCCACAGTTGCAGCGTCAGAGAAAGGTCGCACTGACGGGCGCTTTGACGAAGGCTAAGCAGCAATGCCGGCACTGTACTGAGCGACCCGCTGATCAATGCGAGAGGGAGCAGACCACCAAGGGCGGCGGACAGCGCGAGCAATGTCGGCAGCCAGTTGCTCAGCGCAAGCAACGGAAAACGCAGCAGGCGCCAGCGGGGGTGCCCCTGATTGTTCATTAACTGCAAATGGCTGCCCTGGCGCCAGAGCTCCTTGCCGAACCACTCGTGCCAGCTGCCTTCGTAGCCCCAATGCAATACGGTTGGCGATTTCAGCATCAGCTGACGCGCGCCCAAATGATGTAGGCGCAGCCCGAAGTCTTTATCCTCTCCTGTGCGCAACTGCTCGTCGAAGCCGCCGGTGGCCTCGAATGCCACGCGGGTCAGGCAAAGGTTGGCGCTGGGTAGCCAGTTAGGACGAAGCTCAGCAGTGGCTGGCAGGCTGCGGCGCTGCCAGGCGCAGGCATACCAAGGTGCCTGCGCCGGCGTATCGCAGGCCAGGGCGAGCACGTCGGCATCCCCACGTTCATTGCGCGATATCCACTGCTTTAGCCAATCGAGCGGAACTTCGATGTCTGCGTCGAGGAAGGCCAGGCCTTCATATCGGGCAGCAGCAGCGCCGCGGTTGCGGAGCGCGCCGATATGAAGGCCTGGGTGGTGCAATACACGTGCTCCTGCCGCCTCGGCGAGCGCAGGCCCCCCGTCGTGCGAGCCGTTGTCTACCACGATGAGTTCGCAGGCAACTCCTGCGGCATCGGCTGCGGCCCGTGCAGCTTGCAGGGTCCGAATTATGTGCCGGGCCTCGTCGAACATGGGAATGACGACGCTAACACCGTTCATACCAGCTGCCTCATGCGGGCGAGCCGAGCTTCAGCCTCGAGCCGCAAGTAGCCGGAAAGGCCCAGCATGATCCATAGGTATTTATGGTTGGGGGCACTGAGGAACATCAGGAACAATGCCATCGCCAGAAAACTTAGGGCCAAGTGGGTGGCTAGGTCGGCTCGCTCGGCATCTCCGCAGGCTTGCGACGCCTGTCGTGCTCGTTCGAAGTTGCGAAGGCCGAACAAGATCAGTGCAGCGAACAGCAAACCGCCGGGGATGCCGACCTCGCTGAAAATCTCCAGATAGGTGTTGTGTGCGCGACGGTAGAGATCGGCGGTGCCGGCCTCCTCCGAAAATGCCTTGGCGAAGCCGGTCGCGGCATAGTGCACTGGGAAGGTCCCAGGACCGCTGCCGGCCAGCGGATTATCACGGATCATCTGGCTGCCAACGACCAGGTACGAGGCACGACGCCCGAGCGAAGCGTCCTGATGAGCGTTAATGCCAGATTTGAGTTCGACAAGGGATTTGATACGCGCCACGTATTCGGCCGGCAGGGACATCAGACCCAGCGGTATCACAATGGCCGCTCCCAAGAGGACGAAGCCCAGATGCCGCGAGCGGATTTGGCGCAGCTCGGCGCGATGATGCCAGAGCCCGATCAACAAGCAGCCGACCAGCACCACCAGTCCGGAGCGGGAGTCGGTCTTGGTCATTCCAGCCAGCAGCAACAGGGTGACAGCCAGCCAAGCCACCTTTGCCAGCAGGTGGGGCGCGCGCAACGCGAGCCAGGCGGACATCGGCGCGGCGAAGGCGATCAGCAATGCAAAATAATTGGCATCTTCGAGCAGGCCGATTGCCCGACCGCCGATCTGGTGCTTGGCCGATATCAGCGCCAAGGCGCAGGTCGCAGCCACGCTCAACGATACCAGCCTGAATAGCATCTTAATGTTCAGTTCAGCGGCGACCAGCACGGTAATGACGAACAACGCAAGGCCCACGGCCAGCTCACGCAGGTGGCCTAGAGAAAGGTCGTATCGCTCGCTGAACATCAGGCTGATCAGATAGGCGAGCAGGAACAGGGCGAGCGGCCGCCAGAGATTGTTTCGCAGGCGCTCGTCAGGCAACTGTCGCAACAGCAGCTGCAGTGCAAGGATGACGATCATTGAGGCGCCAAGCAGCTTAGCCCCGGTGAAGTCGCTGCCCTTGAACAGGCCTTCGAACGGCACCAGCGCAGCGATACCGAGTAACCCCCAGGCGGGGCGACGATAGAGCCCCGCCAGCCCCGCCAGTCCGACTATCACTACAGGCGAGAGGAAGGGCCACGGGCTCGCCAGTAGTCCTAGACAAACCAGTGCCAGCGCGCCGCCCACGGCTACGGTTGCGATCATCCTGTCAGCCCTCTGGCGCGGTAGTACAGCTGCGACCAGCGCTCCGCGAGCACGGGAAGATGGTAGCGGCTGCGCTGCGTCGCTTGTGCCTGGGCGGAAAGGCGCCCGGCAAGCCCAGGCTCACAGACCAGACGTTCGATTTGCCTGGCAAGGGATGCGACGTCGCCAGGTATCGCCAGCAGTCCGTCGTGCTCGTCGCTAAGCATGTCCGGGATGCCACCGACCCCGAACGCGGCAACCGGCGTCCCGGCCTGCATGGCCTCGAGCAGAATCATTGGGGTGCCTTCGGTGCGCGAGCTAATCACCAGCACTGACAGACGAGATAGCCATGCCGGCATGTCCTGCTGATAGCCGAGCAGGCGGATACGCTCTGCCAGGCCGGCATCTTCAATCCGAGCCTGTAGAGTTTCGCGTTCCTCGCCATCGCCCAATACAACGGCATGCCAGTCTGGATGGCTCAGGCACAGGGGAATCAGCGCATCGAGAAACAGGTCGGGTCCTTTCTCGGCGCTAAGACGACCGGCATAGCCGATCAGCGGCGTGTCTGCGTTTGTTCCGGCCGGTATCGAGGCTGTCTCGGGGAGGCCATTGGGAATTACGTGTAGCTTGTCCCTGTGAACGCCAGCTGCACGATGTATGCGCTCAATGCTGTCAGCCACGCAGACGATCTGGCGTACCTGAGGAAGACGGCACAGCTGCAAACTGGCCCAGGTGTAGAACCGTTGCTTACGACTGCGTGGGGTAAAGCCGTGCTGCGTGGTCACCAGCGGCAGGCTGTACAGAGCGGCAGCGATCGAGCCGAAAATCATCCCCTTGAAGTTATGGGTGTTGATTAAGGGCTGCTCGGTGCGGCGCTGACGCACGTGGCGCAGTAGCTCCGTCAGGTTTCGGCAGGCGAGGCTGTCTACACCTGCCTGGCGGAAGCGCTCGATTAACGCGACGGGTGCGTCGAGAAACACAACCTGATGCTGGCCAGGCGTACCCTGACAATGATCCAGCAGCATACGTTCCGCGCCGTAGAAGCCGCTGCTGCTGATCAAATGAATGATCGGCAGCGTCGCTGGCTGTTCCACTTCGGTCACTGCCGTATCCAGTACCAGACCCATGGCCAACTCCAGGCTTTCGGTGCGGTAGGCTGAGGAACCTCTTTCTCGTTGATCACGATCAGGACCGGAAGGCCCAGATGCTCCGTCAGCTGTGCCGGATGCTTGAAGCGATGGTCGAAGAACTCGCGCAGGTATCCGAGCGACACGGCGAGCATCAGCCCGGTCAACAGGCCTAGCGGCAGGATCAGCATAGGCTTGGGAAAGGCCGGCTCTGACGGTTCGTACGGCCAGCTGAGTACTCGGGCATTGGACGCACTGCCATCGAGCAGCCCTTGCGAGCGGCTCTCCTCATAGCGCTGTGTATAGGTGAAGAACGCCTTATGCAGCGCGTCGATCTCAGTATCAAACAGGCGAAGTTGCGCCTGGACGTTCTGCAGGTCGCTTACGCGAGCCTTGTATTCGTCGATGCGTTCAGTTTTCTGTGCAATGACCTTTTGCAACGTCGCGAGCTCGCTGTTGCGCTCGAGAATGCGGTTCTCCACGACGTTCAGGAATTGGTCGCGTGTGCGAGCAATGCGCTCGCGTTGTTGTTGCACCGGCAGGCTGTTTTCCTGGAACGAGGCGGTAGCATTGCCATAGTTGCTGACCTGGTCGATCAGCTTTTCGCCGAGCTGTTTGATTTCGCGGTCTTCGTAGGCGGCATTGTCCACCGTGTGGGTGAAGGTGAACGGAAAGGTGGCGTCATTGAAGCTGGCCTTGCGGGCCGCCCTGAGATTGCTGTT
Organism: Pseudomonas sp.; assembly: GCA_003488145.1. Taxonomy (GTDB): domain Bacteria; phylum Pseudomonadota; class Gammaproteobacteria; order Pseudomonadales; family Pseudomonadaceae; genus Stutzerimonas. Next base: position 7,123 of record DNMQ01000228.1, on the reverse strand, counting down.
GAGGTAGTCGAGCCAGCGCTGATTTTCAAGGAAACGGTCACGGTAAAGATTCAACGCCTGCTCTTCTGTATTGATTGCGTTCAGGCGAAAGGTGATCTCTTCCTTGGGGTCAGACGCGCCGATGCTTTCTAGCAGACTTCTGCGGCGCTGTTCGAGCTCGCCAATGCGGACCTGGTACTGGCTCTTTTTCTGCTCGAAAAAGGACTCGGGCAAGTCGCTGGACTGCAGGTTTTGACGACTCTTGAGGTAGTTCTCCAATAAGCGGGTGACCAGCCTGGTGCCCAGCTCGGGATCGGCAAAGCTGTAGCTCACCGAGATGACGTTGGATCCGGGCAGGGTCTCGACGGTAAGTGCGGCGCGCGCCTGCTCGGTCAAGGCGTCGACGGTACCGTCGCGCACTGGATCGATCTCAAGCCCTACGGCGCTTCGCAAGGGGTTAATGACATGCTCGCGCAGTGGATTGGCGACGTAGGTGCGCAGCGGATTTAGCGCCAACGTATGAAGGATGCCTTGGCTCGGGCTGTACACACCTTCCTGATGCAGCTGGCGAACAGTTTCGCGCATCAACGAGGGCGAACGAAGAATGTTGCTTTCCGTTTCCATATCGGCCAGCGACGGCGGTAGGAACTTGTCCGTCTCCTGGCTAAGCGCGGTGTTGGCATCGCTCTGGGGCAGCTTCTTGGATTGCACCAGGACTTCGGCAGTGATGTCGAAGGTCTGCTTGAGCAGCAGCGGCATCATTAGCGTGATAACAGCGAATACCAAGAAGACCCGTTTGATCACCTGCCGGTTTGCAAAGAAAATGCGCAGAAACTCATGCAGATAATTTTCTTTCGGGGACATGACCTGCAACCTGTTCAATTGTCGTCATCCTTATTGTCGACCCGGTATGAGAAGCCGAAGCCGACTCCGTTGAACAGCAGCACATCAGCAACCTGTCGGCTGATCTCCCCCGCCCGCGCAAGCTTGGTCTTGGGTACGTAGAGCAAATCGTCCGGTTGCAGGTAGGCAAAGGTATCGGCCGAGGCGTCAAGTGCTTTGCCAACGTCGTACAGTCGCGCTTCCATCTGGTCGCCTTTGCGCCGCATGATCACTACCGAGTCCAGGCGAGCCAGCGGGTTGGCGCCATGTGCCAGGGTCAGCGCCTCAAGCACCGAGACCGGCCGACGGATCGGATACACGCCGGGCTGGGTCACTTCACCGAGTACAAATATCTCGTTTGCGCTGGTGCTCTTGAGTAACGCGTCCACTTGCACGTTGGCTGCATGTGCGGCGTAGCGCTCGTTGAGCGTGGTGTTGAGTTGGGCGAGCGTCATGCCCTGGAGCGCAACAGCGCCGATGAGCGGAAACATGGCGCGGCCGTCCGAGCCCACGGTGATTTCTCGGCTCAGTCCGGTAGCGGGATGGTTCAGCGTCAGACGGAGGTTTTCTTCCGCGGTAAGCGGACGGGGTACCGACAGCGATACAACGGGGCGTTTGAGAATCGCCTGATAGCTACCGATGACCTTGTCCTGGGCCTGCAAAGCTGTCATGCCGGCGATTGCCAGCGTACCGACATAAGGCAGCTCGATGGTGCCGTCGGGCATGACCAGTTTGGTGCCGCTGAGCTCCGGTGCGGTGAGGAAGTTGATCTCCACCTGATCACCAGGCTGGATGCGGTAGGGCCGCACGCTGGTATGGTCGATGTAGAAGATCAAGTCCAGAACGTCCTGAGGGCGCAGCGTCTTTTCAATTGTGAACACCTCAGTGCGCAGTGCGTCGGAAGGGGCTGCCGTCACAATTTCCGCGGGCATGTGCTGGACTGCTGGGCTGGAGCAGCCGGCTAAAGCCAGAAGCAGGGGTACCGATTTGAAATTCATGATGGCGCCTCAGAGGTGGTCATAGACCCATTTGGGCATGTAGTACTTGCGTGCGTTGAACACGCTCCCCATCAATTTGGCACCAGCCAGCGCCAGGCGCTGCGCTGCGGCCTGGGCGACTTCCCAGCGGGTTTCTTCGGCGCGCACCACCAGGATGACGCCGTCGACCAGTGAACCTATGGTCAGCGTGTCGCCGCCGGTGTAGACAGCTTCACCATCAATCACCACGAAGCGGTAGCGCTCGCTGAGCTGTGCAAGAAGCTGCCGCAACTGCTCAGTCGAAAGCCCCCGGCTGTCACTGCTGCGCTGCCCTAGAGGCAGCAGGTCGAACGAATTGGCGGGCAGCTCCGTCAGGCAATCATCCAGCGCAGTTATGTGACCCGCCGCTAGGTCCAAGAAGCCCGGACGCTCTTGCAGACCGAGCTGACATGTGACGTTGTTGGCCGAGAGGCTCGCATCAATCAGTAGCACCTTTCCGGTACAGGCAGAAGCAAGCTGGTGAGCCATGGTGATGGCACTGGTCGTCACACCGCAGCCTTTATTGGCGCTGGTCAATAGCAATACCTGCTGCTGTTGATCGAGCACGGTGGATGCGATGTTGATTTCGCTCGGAGTGGTGACGTCCAGACGGATGGTTGGAAGTGAACCGTCCATTAGCTTGCTCCATGGCCGCTGACGACCTTGAAAGGGGTTTTGAGTAGGATTTTTAGGTCGAGCCAGGGGCTTTGTTGGGAGATATAGGCCAGATCAAGCGCAACTCGGTCATCGAAGTCGATTTCACTGCGGCCGGATATCTGCCAGAGCCCAGTGATGCCGGGATAGATGCTTAGCCGTCCCAGGTGATGGTTGTGATAGCGATGTGCGTCGAATGAGGTTGGGCGTGGCCCCACCAGGCGCATGTCCCCGCGAACTACGTTGAGTAGGTTGGGTAGTTCATCGAGACTGGAGCGTCGAAGCCATTGCCCTATGGCGGTCACCCGAGGGTCGCGGTCGATCTTGAAGTCGACCGAGCCTGCACCATGCTTGTTCAGGTGCCGTAGGCTCTCTTTCAGCTCTTCGGCGTTCACGACCATGGTCCGGAACTTGACCATGCCGAAACGGCGGCCGCGAAAGCCGGTGCGTTGCTGAATAAAAAAAACTGGTCCCTGGCTTGTAAGCTTGATGCTCGCCGCAACCATGACCAGTAGCGGCGACAGCACGATTAACATCGCGACAGCACATAGGGCTTCGGTCACGCGCTTGGTGCGCGAAAGGCTCCAAGGGGTCCCTCCAGGCCTACCTAGAAGCCAGCCGCGTTGCTGGAGCAGGACGGCAGCGTCGATTTTATCGCGCAGGGCCGGGCTACGGCGCTTTTCCCAGCTCGGCAGCTTCTCTCGGGTGCTCGGGTCAGGCACCAATGTCTTCGCAGGCGTCTCCATCATGCTATCTCTCCTTTAGGTTCGAGCGAGCAGGCTTGTTCGTTGACTACCGGTATGTTGAGCGGACGAAGGTAGTAGCTACGGAACCATGCGACGAAGTGTGCGAGCCCTTCATCCAGGGAGGTTTGTGGTGTGAAGCCGATAGCCTCTTCCAATGCACTGGCGTCCGCACAGGTATTGATCACGTCACCTGGTTGCAATGGCAGCAACTGCAGCTGGGCCTGCAGGCCCAGCAGACGGGCCAGGGTGTCGACGTAGACGCGCAGATGAACAGGGCGGTTGCCGCCAATGTTGTAGAGGCGCCAAGGCGCCGCGCTGGTCGAAGGGTCAGGGTCGCCGTGATTCCAGTATTGATTGGCACTAGGTGGTTGCGGCAGCAGGCGCACCAGGCTTTCGACGATGTCGTCGATGTACGTAAAGTCCCGCTGATGTTCGCCGTGGTTGAAAAGCTTCAATGGCTGTCCATGGCTGATAGCACTGGCGAACAGCATGGGTGACATGTCTGGCCGGCCCCAGGGGCCATATACCGTGAAGAAGCGCAGGCCGGTTGCGGGGATGCCGAACAGGTGGCTGTAGCTGTGTGCCATCGCTTCGTTGGCCTTCTTGCTGGCGGCGTACAGCGACAAAGGGTGGTCGGTATTGTGCCGCTCGGAGTAAGGCGTGCAGTGGTTGGCGCCGTATACCGAGCTGGACGACGCGAAGATCAGATGTTGCACTGGATGGCGGCGGCAGGCCTCCAACAGGTTTAGGAACCCTGCAAGGTTGCTATCCAGATAAGCGCGCGGGTTGTCCAGCGAATAGCGCACGCCCGCCTGGGCAGCGAGGTGGATGACTGCGTCCGGACGATGCTTGGCAAAAAGCCGTTCGAGTTCGTCGTAGTCTTCGACATTGATACGGTACAGCGGGAAGTCGCCAGCTGCTTCCTGCACCCACCGCACCCGTGCTTCCTTTAGCTGCGGGTCATAGTAATCGTTGAAGTTATCCAGGCCGATAACCTCATGGCCCTCTCGCAGCAGGCGCAGAGTGGTATGCGCGCCTATGAACCCGGCCGCTCCAGTAACTAACGTCTTCATGCTGGGACCGATGCGCTCGAAGGGCGGATATAGGGTAAGCCAATGCCGATGTAATGCAGCCCGGCGCGCGCCAGCTGCTGTGGGTTGAACAGGTTGCGGCCGTCGATAACCAGTCGCGCGCGAAGCTTTTTCCTCAGCTCGTCAAAATCGACTACACGAAACGCCTTCCACTCGGTGCAGATCACGAGAGCATCGGCATCCTGCAAGGTGTCATCCCGGGTTGCGCAAAGTTCGAGGTCATTCCTGTAGCCGTAGATGCGGCGGCACTCAGTCATGGCCTCCGGATCGAAGGCGCGCACGCGGGCGCCTTCTGCCCAGAGCGCTTCCATGAGATAGCGACTCGGTGCTTCGCGCATATCGTCGGTATTGGGTTTGAACGCCAGACCCCAGACCGCGATAGATTTACCGGCCAGCCCTTCGGGAAATTGGGCTTTTAGTTTGTGCAGAAGGAGCTGCCGCTGATCGTCGTTGATCCGCGTGACAGTCCTGAGCAGACGTGGCTCGATTCCGTTTTCTTCAGCGGTATGGATCAAAGCCTTCAGGTCCTTCGGGAAGCACGAACCGCCGAAGCCACATCCGGGATAAATGAAGTGATAACCGATCCTTGGATCAGAGCCGATACCCTTGCGTACCGCCTCGATGTCCACGCCTAGGCTTTCCGCCAGGCTGGCCAGCTCGTTCATAAAGCTGATGCGGGTGGCGAGCATCGCGTTGGCCGCGTACTTGACCAACTCGGCGCTGCGGTTGTCCATGTAGGTGGTGCGTTCGTGGTTGCGGTTGAATGGCGCGTACAGCTCGGCCATTTGCGCCTGAGCGATCGGGTCCTGGCTACCAATGATGATGCGGTCGGGGCGGCTGCAGTCGGCGACTGCGCTGCCTTCCTTCAGGAATTCGGGGTTGGACACGACGTAAGCGTTCAGATGAGTTTTATCGCGCGCATCGAGCGTTGCGCGTGTTTCCATTCTGACCTTGTCTGCAGTGCCAACCGGTACGGTGGACTTGATCACAAGGGTGCGGTCTTGCTCCATCATCCCTGCGATCTGGCGGGCAACACCTAGGACGTGTTGCAGGTCCGCAGAGCCGTCTTCATTCGGCGGTGTGCCCACGGCGATGAAGATCACTTTTCCGTGGGCTACGGCATCGCTTGCTTGGGTGGTGAAATGTAAGCGCCCAGCCTTGATGTTCTCCTCGAGCAAGCCGGCCAGGCCTGGCTCATGGATGCAGGGGATGCCCTGCCGTAACTGAACTACTTTTCGGTCGTCGATGTCTACGCATATGACGTGATGACCTACATCGGCCAAAACGGCGGCTTGAACCAAGCCGACATAACCCGACCCAAAGACGCTAACTTCCATGATGCACCTTGGACGCCAATTTTTGACATAAAAACAATATCACTGGCCAGAAGCCATGTTGATTGTATTTTGTGCGCTAGTAGTCTTTAAGTGACGCACTTGTGGCGCCTTTTTGTTGACAAGGCTGGTGAGTTCTGGGTCGCTTGGTGTCGGGTCGTCCTATAAGAGATAAGGGTCCATATCGGTGCAGGGTGGGCTTGACCTTGGAGGTGATCGAAGCTGGCTCTAGAATGCGGTCCATTAATTCTAGGTTCGAGCGTTCAGCATGTCCGACCAAACTCAGCGCTTTATCTTCGACGATTCCGACGTTCGCGGCGAAATCGCCACGCTGGACGAAAGCTTCCAGCACGTGCTGGCCAAGCACACCTACCCCGAGCCCGTCGCCCAGCTGCTTGGCGAGCTGCTCGCCGCTGCTGCGCTGCTGGTCGGCACGCTCAAGTTCGACGGGCTGCTGATTCTCCAGGCGCGTTCCAGCGGAGCCGTCCCGCTGCTGATGGTCGAGTGCTCCAGTGCCCGGGAGGTGCGCGGCATCGCGCGCTACCACGCCGAGCAGATCGAGACGGGCGCAACGCTGGCCGAGTTGATGCCCGAGGGCATGCTGGCGATCACCGTCGACCCGGCCAACGGCCAGCGCTACCAGGGCATCGTCGGCCTGGACGGGGTCAACCTGGCGGAATGCCTGACCAACTATTTCGCTGCGTCCGAGCAGCTGCCGACGCGCTTCTGGCTCAATGCCGACAGCCGCCGGGCCTGCGGCCTGCTGTTGCAGCAGCTGCCGGCCGATCGAATCAAGGATGCCGACGAGCGTGACGCCAGCTGGGAGCACCTGCGCACCCTGGCCGACACCCTGACGGCCGAGGAACTTCTCGGGCTGGATGCCGAGACGCTGTTGCACCGGCTCTACCATCAGGAGCAGCTGCGCCTGTTCGACGCGCTGCCGATCCGCTTTCGCTGCAGCTGCTCGCGGGAGCGCTCGGCCCGTGCGCTGATCAGCCTGGGCGAGGAAGACGCCCAGCAACTGGTGGTCGAGCAGGGCGGTGCGGTGAGCATCGATTGCCAGTTCTGCAACGAGAAGTACACCTATGATGCCGCGGACGTGGCCCAGCTTTTCGCCGGTGGCGGCAGCGACGCGCCCTCGGGCACCCGTCATTGAGCGGCGCCTGGCGCTCGGCGGCCATCCGCTTAGTGCCAGTACGCTAAGGAATGAGACAGGGATGGACCTGCAGCCAGCCAGTGAACTATTTGGCCATCACGGCCTCATACCCAGCGCGGTGCATTATCTGGCATAATCGCGCGCACTTTTTTCGATGTAGTTCGTCGCTCGGCGGGCTACAACAGCATGGAGGAATCGGCCCAAGGCCGACGGGAACACTCATGACGCAAGCCACCAACGCCGTGTACACCGACATCAGCACCGC
>DNMQ01000229.1 GCA_003488145.1 Pseudomonas sp. | reverse complement strand
GTCAACCTGGTGGCGCTGGCGATGCTCTCCACCAGCCGTCAGGCGCTGGACCAGCAGTCCCTGGCACGCATCCTCGATCTCTACCAGGCGCTGTTGCGCGCGGTGCCCTACTCGCCGCACACCACGCTGCCGGAAGGCGACGGCAACGCGCTGATCGCGTACGTGAAGAGCCTCGACCTGCTCGCCGAGCAGAAGGACGCGCTGGGCAACATCCTCTATCTGGACGAGCAGAATGCCGTCCTGATGACCTACTACCGCAACAACGTGATGCACATCTTCGCGTTGCCGGCACTGCTGGCGAGCTTCTTCCAGAGCAGCTCGCGCATCAGCCGCGAGCAGATCCAGCGCTTCACCGAGGCGCTGTACCCGTACCTGCGTGCCGAGCTGTTCATGCGCTGGGAAGTCGAGGAGCTGGAAGCCGTGGTCGACCAGTGGCTGGCGGCCTTCGTCGAGCGCGGCCTGCTCAAGGTGGACGGCAACCACTACGTGCGCCCGGCCCCGAGCTCGAGGCAGTTCGTCCTGCTCACCCTTCTCGCTCGCGTCGTGGTGCAGACCCTGCAGCGCTTCTACATGGCCACCTCGCTGTTGCTCAACAGTGGCCAGCACAGCCTGAGCGCCGAGGAGCTGGAGAACCTCTGCACGGTCATGGCCCAGCGCCTGTCGATCCTGCATGGGCTCAACGCGCCGGAGTTCTTCGACAAGGCGCTGTTCCGCCATTTCATCCAGAGCATGCAGGAACAGGGCGTGGTCAGCCCGGACGAAAACGGCCGGCTCGGCTATCACGAAAAGCTCGCGGAACTGGCCGAGGGCGCGGCCAAGCGCGTGCTACCGGCTGAGATTCGCCTGTCGATCCGTCAGGTGGCGCTGGAGCGTCATCATGACGATTCCGATTCGACGCCTCCCGAGGCTGCCTGACGCAGTCAGTCCCGCTGCCAGGCCATCGCCAGTTCAGGATGGCCGGTGTGCGGGTCCAGCTGTTCGCTGATCACGGCAAAGCCATGTCGGCGATAGAAGGCGACGCTGGCGGCATTGGCGCTGTAGACCGTCAGCTCGAGCCGCTCACGCACGGTCTTGGCCTGCTCGATCAGTGCCGAGCCGATACCACCGCCCTGGGCGCTCGGCGCCACGAAGATCGCCGCCAGGGCGTTCCCGACCAGCGCGACGAATCCCAGCACCTCGCCTTCACGCTCGTCGACCCAGATCTGCGCCGCCGGCAGATAGATATCGCGCATGTCATCCAGATTCGACGCCCAGAACGCCGGGGCGATGAAGTCATGGGCGCGGATCGATGCAGCCAGCCAGATCGCCAGCACCGGCTCCAGGTCATCGGGGCGAAAGGGACGGATCATGCGAGTCGGCTCCATAACGACGGGGCCGCAACCTTAGCGCATCAGTAACAACCTGTCCCCCGCCTGCCTGACCCATACTGCTGGTAAACGCCTGCGCCTTGCCCGGCATTGCTTTAGCATCGGCGCCAGGTCATACGGCAGTTAGCAGCCCGCCGCTTCTGCACCATTCAATGAACATGAGGTTAACGCCATGTTGCGCATCACCACTCTCGTTGCAGGCCTGGCACTTTCCGCCAGCGCTTTCGCCCTTTCACTTTCCGACCTGACCCAGAGCGACGCTAGCGCCGGCCTCAAGGATGCCCTGAGCCAGGGCGCCAAGGTCGCCGTACAGCAGCTCGGTCGCCCTGGCGGTTTCAGCAGCGATCCGGACGTGCGTATCGAGCTGCCGGGCAACATCGGCAAGGCCTCGCGGATGCTGAAGATGCTCGGCATGGGTGCGCAGGTCGAACAGCTGGAGAACAGCATGAACCTGGCCGCCGAGAAGGCCGTGCCGGAAGCCCAGCAACTGCTGCTGGATGCCGTGCGCAAGATGACCGTGCAGGACGCCAAGGCCATTCTCGCCGGTGGCGATGACTCGGCCACCCAGTACCTCAACCAGTCCAGCCGCGAGCAGATTCGCGCGAAATTCCTGCCCATCGTCAAACAGGCCACCGACCAGGTCGGCCTGGCGCAGCAGTACAACGCCGTCGCCGCCAAGGTGCCGGCTGGCATGAACGGCAGTTACGCGAATATCGAAAGCTACGTCACCGAACAGGCGCTCGATGGCCTGTTCACCGTGATCGCCGAGCAGGAAGCGAGCATTCGCAAGAACCCCGCCGCGGCGGCCACCAGCCTGGCGAAAAAGGTGTTCGGACTGCTCTGAGGGAACGGGTCGAGCTGCGCTGGTTTCAGCCAGCCGCTGCTCGGTCCGCCCTGCGCCGCGGCCAGACCAAGCTGAAACGCGCGCCGCCCAGGTCGCTGTGCCCCAGCTGCGAGCGACCGCCGTGCCAGTAGATGATCCGCCGTACGATGGACAAGCCCAGCCCGTGCCCGCCGGAGGCGCGGGTACGGCTGTCGTCCAGGCGCAGGAACGGGGTGAAGACCTTTTCCCAATCCGCTTCCGGCACGCCGGGGCCGTCGTCGTCCACCTCCAGCCGCACCGTTTGCCCGTCGATGGTGAAGCTGACCTGCACCCGACTCTCGGCATGGCGCATTGCATTGGTGATCAGGTTGCTCAGGGCGCGGCGCAGGTACTGCGGCTCCGCCTCGGCCCAGCAGCT
>DNMQ01000263.1 GCA_003488145.1 Pseudomonas sp. | reverse complement strand
CCCTGGGTGATGTTCTCGATCGCGCCTTGCAGCAGTGCGCGGTTGAACTGCAGCACTTCCGAGGCTTCACCGACGATGCGCACCACGTCGTCGACCTGCATGTCGCGGCCTTCCAGCGCTGCCTTGACCACCGCACGGGTGGACGACGCGCCGAGCACGCCCGCCAGCAGGCGTTCGGTATGTGCGATCCACTGGCCGTCAGCTTGCAGTTTGGGCGAGAAGTCCTGGCCGTGACGGCGGGCGAAGCGCTGGAAGCTTTGCTCGGCGCGCTCGGCGCCGACGAAGCGGGATGCCAGGACCAGCAGGTCTTCGACGCGTACGGCGAGCAGACGGCGGGCACCGGTCGGGGAGGCGATCTCCTGACCGATAAAGCGGCTGGCCTGCCAATGCTCGGCCACGTGGGTCTGGGTGAGGATGGATACCCAGAAAAACAGCGTTGCGTTACCGATCAGCGACAGGGTCACGCCCAGGGTCAGTCCGCTGAGGCCGAAACCGAGGCCGCCGTTGTACATCCAGCTCAGGCCCGGGAACATTTCCAGCGGCCAGCCCAGCAGAGGAACAATCAGCGTATAGAACCAGATTGCCGCGCCGGCGGTCAGGCCGGCGAACACGCCGCGACGGTTGGCCTGCTTCCAATACAGCGCACCAACCATCGCCGGGGCCAGCTGAGTGATGGCGGCGAAGGCGATCTGGCCGATTGTAGCCAGCGATGCCGTGGAGCCGAGCAGGCGGTAGCTGACATAGGCGAGCAGCAGGATCACGACGATGCTGATGCGACGTACCGAGAGCATCCAGTGGCGAAATGCTTCGAACGGGCGCTCGGCTTCCTGGCGGCGCAGCAGCCAGGGCAGCAGCATGTCGTTGGAAACCATGGTCGAAAGCGCGACGCTGGCGACGATTACCATGCCGGTTGCCGCCGAGGCGCCGCCGATGAAGGCGAGCAGGGCGAGCCAGGGATGCAGTTCGGCCAACGGCAGGCTGATGACGAAGGAATCCGGCGTTACGCCTGCGGGCAACAGCATCTGTCCCGCCAGCGCGATCGGGATGACGAACACCGCGGCGAGTACCAGATAGAGCGGAAACACCCAGCGGGCCATACGGAAGTCGCGCGGCTCGATGTTTTCCACCACAGAAACGTGAAACTGCCGCGGCAGACAGACGATCGCCATCATCGCGACGGTGGTCTGGACCAGCATGGCTGACCAGTTGACACCTTCGCTCCAGAATCCGGCAAGGTCCGGCGAGTCATAGGCCTGATTGAACAGATCGCCAAAGCCGTCGAACAGGCCGAAGGTGACGAAGGCGCCCACCGCCAGGAATGCCAGCAGCTTGATCAGTGATTCGAAAGCGATCGCCAGGACCATGCCGCGGTGATGCTCGGTCACATCGAGGTTGCGCGTGCCGAAGAGGATGGTGAACAGCGCCAGCACGATCGAGACGATCAGCGCGGTGTCGCGCGTGCCGGTGCCGGCTGCCTCGATGTTGATGCCGCTTAGCAGGTTGACGCCGAGTACGATGCCTTTGAGCTGCAGCGCGATGTAAGGCAGTACGCCAACCAGGCAGATCAGCGTAACAACCACTGCTAGCAGCTGGGACTTGCCATAGCGGGCGGCGATGAAGTCGGCGATGGAGGTGATGTTCTCCTGCTTGCTGATCATGATCATCTTCTGGATCACATGAGGTGCGAACAGCATCAGCAGGATCGGGCCCAGATAGATCGGGAGGAACGCCCAGAGCTGCTCGGCGGATTGGCCAACGGCACCGAAGAAGGTCCAGCTGGTGCAGTACACCGCCAGTGAAAGGCTATAGACCCAAGGCCGCAGACGCGGCGACAGGGAAGCGCTGTTGCGGTCGCCGTAGAAAGCGATGGCGAACAGAATGGCCATATAGACGAGGGCGACCGCAGCGATCAGCCCGCCTGACAGCGTCATGCAAACTCCAGAAAACGAAAGGTGAGTGCCAGGCAGGCCTCGGCGGGCCGGTAACGGTGCCGAATTCAATCAGCCCTGGTGACTCGTTAATATGCTGAGTTCGCGAAGTTTCGCAGCAATGGTCACCCCGTGTGCAGGGTTGCGACCAAGGTCGCATGCGTCTAGCGCGGGCCCGCCAGCAATATCGCCGGTCGTCCGCGAAGTACGGCGTTTCCTGCGCCATGGGTTACTGTCTGGTAACCGCCGATTTGCCCGAACGCAATAACAGGAGAATGTCATGCTCAGCCCCCATCCGGTAACCCTGCAACGCGGGGCGCTGCGCCTGGAGCCGCTGATGGAAGCGGATATCCCGGAGCTGGTTGCCCTGGCAGAGCGGAACCGCGCCGAGCTGACATATATGAGCGGGCCGCTACGGCCGGACTGGTACCGCCATGCGCTGGCGGAACAGCGCGAGGGGCGCGCGGTTGTCTTCAGTGTGCGCATGGCCGAGCAGCTGGTCGGCACCACGCGCTTCGCCGACTTCAACCTGAGCCTGCCGGCGGCCGAATTGGGCTGGACCTGGCTGGATCAGGCGGAGCATGGCACCGGGCTGAATGCCTCGATCAAGTACCTGCTGCTGCGTCACGCATTCGAAGAATGGCAGTTGGTTCGCCTACAGCTGAAGACTGCCGCCAGTAACGTCCGCTCGCAGCGGGCCATCGAAAAGCTAGGTGCCCTACGCGAAGGATTGCTGCGTAACCATCGGCGACTGGCAGACGGTCGTCTGGACGATACCGTGCTGTACAGCATCACCGACCGTGACTGGCCGCAGCTCAAGCAGCGGCTCGGGGCCGACTGACTGCTCTGCGACGCATCGCTTGGGCGTCTCAGTTCGGTTATCGTGCGGTGCTTTGTCGCATGTCTTGCGTCGATCTGTCCGCCACCCATGCCTTTCGCTACGAGGTCGATAGGCAACGCAAGGTTCGGTGCGAAATTGGCTACAGGAGTTCCAATGTCCCGCTCGCAAGAGTTCGTTCACGGATGCCGTGACATTCTGCCGTTGATCCTCGGTGCGATTCCGTTCGGCGTCATCTTCGGCACGCTGGCCGTCGGCGCCGGATTGACGCCCTGGCAGACCATGGGCATGTCTTCGCTGGTCTTCGCCGGTTCCGCACAGTTCATCGCGATCACGCTGATAACCGGTGGCGTAGGCGCAGCCGTGGTACTGCTGACCACCTTCGTGGTCAATCTGCGGCATGCCTTGTACAGCGCCGCGCTGCAGCCATTCGTTCGTCATCTGCCGGGCCGCTGGCGCGCCCCTCTGGCGTTCTGGCTCACGGACGAGGCCTTCGCCGTGGTGCAGAACCGCTATGCCCGCGACGATGAGTCGCCGTACAAGCATTGGTTCTTTCTCGGAGCCGCGCTGACCATGTACATCAACTGGCAGTTGTCGACACTGGTGGGTGTCGCCTTCGGTCAGGCGGTTCCGGATATCGCCAGCTGGGGGCTGGACTTCGCCATGATCGCCACCTTCATCGGCATCGCCGTNNTGCTGATCCTCGGCATGCTGGCAATCACCTTCGTGATCCGCTACAGCTTTTTCGCCTGGCCCAACCTCCGCTTTCCCCGCGCTATCGAGCAGGGGCTGCATTACGTGCCGGTGGCGGTACTGACTGCCATCGTGGTGCCGGGAATGTTGATGCCGGAAGGGCAGTGGGCGTTGCGCCCGGACAATGCCTATCTGCTCGCGGGGCTGTTGGCGATCGTCATAGCCGCGTTTAGCCGCAACCTGCTGGCGACTATCGCCGGCGGACTGCTGAGCTTCTTTCTGCTGCGCTGGGCTTTCGGGCAGTTGCCGATATGAATCAGGAATCGACCGGGGCTAGCTCTACAAGGCGTGTGCCAGCTGGCGGGCCGGCGAATACGCATTCGCAGTTTCGCCTGCTCGGCAAGCATCGCTTCCTGCCTTTTTTCTGCACGCAGCTGCTCGGTGCATTCAACGACAACGTGTTCAAGCAGGCGTTGATCCTGGCGATTCTGTTCAAGATCGGCACTGGCGCCGACAAGAGTCTGCTGATCAATCTTTGTGCGCTGCTGTTCATACTGCCGTTCTTTCTGTTCTCCGCGCTGGGTGGCCAGTTCGGCGAGCGCTTCGAGAAGGCTTGGCTGATTCGCCGAATCAAGTTCGCCGAGATCCTGATCATGCTTGTCGGGGCGTTCGGCATGCTGCTCGGCAACCTGCCGGTATTGCTTGCGGTGCTGTTCTGCATGGGCACCCAGTCGGCGCTGTTTGGTCCGGTCAAGTACTCGATCCTGCCGCAGCAGCTCGCCGAGGATGAGCTGGTGGGAGGCAATGCGCTGGTGGAGATGGGAACGTTCCTGGCGATTCTCGGGGGCACCATCGGTGCGGGTGTGTTGATGGCGAGTGAGGGCTACGCCGAGCTGGTGGCGATCAGCGTGGTGCTGATCGCGCTCATCGGTTATCTCGCCAGTCTGGCCATTCCAGCCGGTACGGCAGCGCTGCCGACCCTGCATATGGATTGGCGCGTGCTGCGTCAGTCATGGCGCATTCTGCGGCTGGGGCTCGGTCAGCAGCGGGCGGTGTCTCGGGCCATGCTGGGCAATTCCTGGTTCTGGTTTCTCGGGGCGACCTACCTGACGCAGATCCCGGCGTTTGCCAAGGACTATCTCGGTGGCGATGAAAGCGTGGTGACGTTGATCCTGACGCTGTTTTCGGTCGGCATCGCGCTGGGATCGCTGCTTTGCGAGCGGCTGTCGCGGCATCACGTGGAGATCGGCCTGGTCCCGTTCGGAGCCATCGGCCTGAGCCTTTGCGGAGTGCTGCTGTGGTGGCATGCGAGCGGCCACGTGGAGCCTGTGGGTACGGTCGACTGGCTTGCGCTGCTCGGCGAGCCTTCTGCCTGGTGGGTGCTGATGGATATCCTCGGGCTGGGGATTTTCGGTGGGCTGTACATCGTCCCGCTGTA
>DNMQ01000105.1 GCA_003488145.1 Pseudomonas sp. | reverse complement strand
CTCGGCGTAGTCTTTTGCTGACCGCTCGACACACCCGCCGCTGAAGGGTGGTCGACTGACAGACCCGTCTGAATTACTCAGTGCCATGGATAGCCGAGCAGGACACCTTGAACGCCGAACACAGCGCCCTCACAGCGACCTGGAATGAAGCTGAACGGCTGATCGCATTGGCTCGTTATGCCGCGCTCGACGCCTCGTGCGACGCGGAGCTGGATGAGCTTGCCGCCATGGCTGCGGAGCTCTGTGCCTGTCCCGCGGCGGCGATCCATTTCATCGATGACCAGTACCAGTACTGCAAGGGCGCCTTCGCGCTCCAGCGCGAGCCCGTTCCGCTCGCGCGCTCGCTCTGTGCCCGCGCGATCCTGCAATCCGAGCCGCTGATCACCAGGCACGGCAGCGAGCTCAGCGCACCCGTGGAAATGCCACGTCTCGCCGCAGGCGAGCCCGCACGCTTCTATGCCGCGGCGATCCTGCGCGACGACGATGGCCTGCCGCTGGGTACGCTATGCGTCTGCGACCGCCAGCCACGCGAGCTCTCGCCGCGTCAGGGCGCGCAGCTGCAGGCCGTGGCACGCCAGGTCATGGCGCTGCTGGAACTGCGGCGTTTACGCGGCGAAGACGCGCGCAGCCGCCAGATCATCGACAGCGCCCAGGACTACGCCATTCTCGCCAGCGACCCGCGCGGGTGCATCACCAGCTGGAACAGCGGTGCGCAGCGCATGCTCGGCTGGACCGCCAAAGAGATGATTGGCCAGCCGCTCGCCCGCATCTTCACCGAAGAGGATTGCGTACAACACGCCCCTGAGCAGGAAATGCGCACGGCGCGAGAGAAAGGCAGCGCCATCGATGAGCGCTGGCACCAGCGCAAGGACGGTTCCCGCTTCTGGGCCAGTGGAGTGCTTACCCCGCTTTTGCACGACGGCAAGCCGCAGGGCTTCGTCAAAATCCTCCGCGATTTGACCGAAGCGCGTCTGCAGCAGAGCTTCGCCCGGGAAATGGAGGAGCGCTACCGCACGCTGGTCGACCTCAGCCCACAGGTGGTCTGGCAATGCGATGCCGATGGCAGCCTGAGCTATTGCAACAGCTACTGGTGCGAATTCACCGGCCTGGACGAGCAGCAATCACGTGGCGACGGCTGGCTTGTCGCGGTCTCCTCGAACGATCGCCAGCGTACGGCCGAACAATGGCAGGCCGCGCTGCAACGCCAACTACCGTTCAAGCTCGAACTGCCCCTGCGCGACATCGATGGCCAGCCGCGATGGTTCCAGGTCAGCGCCGCACCGATCTACGATGCCGACGGACAATTGCTGCACTGGGTCTGCGTGGCCCAGGACGTCGACAGCCGCCGGCGCTCGGAGATGCAGCGGCTGGAGAGCGAAGCCTTCACCCGCCTGTTGCTGGATTCGGCCAACGAAGGTTTCTACTCCATCGACCGCGGCGGCATGGTCACCCTGTGCAACGATGCCTTCCTCAACCTGCTGGGCTTCGCCAGCCGCGAGGAAGTGCTAGGCCGCCAGCTGCACCATGTGATCCATCACAGCCATCCGGACGGCAGCCCCTACCCGGTGCAGGACTGCCCGATCCAGCACACCGCCACGACCGGCGAACCACGCCACGTCGAGCACGAATTGTTCTTCCGCGTCGACGGCAGCAGCCTGCCGGTGGAATATCGGGTGGCGCCGATCTACCGCGACGGCGAGCTGCAGGGCGCGATCTGCACCTTCAGCGACATCAGTGAGCGCACCCAGTACCAGGCATTGCAGGCCTTTCTTCTCGAACTGAGCGATTGTCTGCAGGCTTGCAGCGAGCGGGTCGATGTCTGCTGCGTACTCGACGAGCGCCTGGCCCGGCTGACGCACTGTGACTGCATCGCCTGGGGGACCGTGAAGGACGGCACGCTGGCCGTGAAACAGGAATGGCTGGCTGCGGATGCTCCGAGCCGGATAGGGCGTCATGGCCTGGAAGCGGACGCCGCCGGTTTCATCGATCGCCTGCCAGACGAAAACCTGGTCGTGCTCGAGGAAGACACGTCAGGCAGTGACTCGCTGCTGCAACATCTAGCCGCCCGCTCGGTCCTGTTCACCGAGCTGCCAGGTGTCGAGTCCGGCACCCAGCCCGCGCTGCTCATGTTCGTCCGCAGCCAGCCGCTGCCCTGGAGCCCGGATGACATAGGCCTGGCGCGCGAGGTGCTGGAGCGCATCCGTGCCGCGGCCGAGCGCATGCGGGCCAGCAAGGCCCTGCGCGAAGCCGAGCAGCGCATCAGCCTCGCCAATGAGATCGCCTCGATCGGCGTCTGGGAATACCGCGACAGCCATCATTCGCTGCACTGGGACGCACAACTCAAGGCCATGGCCGGGCTGGCGCCGGATGAGCCGGGGCTGGGTGTGCACGAGATTCTTGCGCGGATCCATCCGGACGACCGCAGCGTGCTGCTCAAGGCGCTGGGCGAGACCCTGGCGGGACGTGGCGACGGCGAGTTCCAGCTCGACTACCGCATCTTCGATACCCGCATCGGCGAGTTCGTCTGGCTCGCCAATCGTGGCCGCCGGCTCGTCGATTCCAGCGGCAAGGTGCGCATCCTCGGCACCGCACGCAACATTACCGCCGAACGCAACGCTGCTGAACGCATGCTGCGCATGAACGAGATGCTCGAAGAGCAGATCAAGGATCGCCAGCAGGCCGAACAGCGCCAGACCGCGCTGATCGAACTGGGCGACCTGCTGCGCGAGCAGCACGACAGCCAGACCATCGCGCATGCCGCGGTGAGCGTGATCGGCCGCACCATCGGTGTTTCCCGAGTGCTGTTCGCCAGTGTCGATGCACCGAGCCAGAGCGCCACCATCGAGCGCTACTGGAGCGACGGCAGTTCGGACAGCAGCAGCGAAGTGGTGCATTTCGCCGATTACGGCGACTTCTTCTATGACCTGCAGGAAAACGAACTGGTCGTGATCGAGGACGTGCTGCACGACGCCCGCACCGCCAGCCATGCGGAGAACTTTGCCGAAAGCCAGATCCGCAGCATCGTCTGCGTCCCGCTGTTCGAGCAGGGCCGCATTTCCGCCGTGATGATGCTGCTCGAAGAACAGCCGCGCGGCTGGCTCGACGACGACATCTCGTTCATCCGCGAAGTCGCCGACCGCGCCTGGACCGCCGATGAGCGCATGCGCGCCGAACGCGCATTGCGGGAGAGCGAAGAGCAGTTCCGCACCCT
>DNMQ01000338.1 GCA_003488145.1 Pseudomonas sp. | reverse complement strand
CGCGAGCCTACTGCAACGAGGCGGAAAGCGAGGCGTACTCGCAGATGAAGGAGTTTCCGATCAGCCCGTGCAACCTCGGTGGTTCGCAGGAGAACCTGCAGCGCCAGGTGGTCAAGGACATGCTGCAGGAGTGGGAGCGCAAGTCGCCGGGGCGCACCGAGATCATGTTCCGCGCGCTGCAGAACGTGGTGCCTTCGCAGCTGGCCGACCGCAACCTGTTCGATTTCAAGAGCCTGCGTATCGACGACAGCGCCACGCCGCGCTTCGTCGATGTGATGAGCCTGTAATCGGGCGCACCCGGCCGAGCCAACCACTTTCTTTTGCCGTGCCGGTTGAAAGCCGCAGTCCCGGCAGAGTATGGTTCGGTCATCTTCTGGAGATCAGCATGTCCCTGAACCCTGTAGCCCTGAACGTTGTCGATGCCGGTGCCATTCGCACCGTGGTCGCTCGTGGGCAGCAGGTTGCAGCCGCTGGTTATTACTTTGGGTATTGGTTTAGCCGCAGGCGCGCCTGATACCCCACAGGCGCCCTAGCAAGCAGGGTCGCCACCAGAGCAGTTTTCGAACCCCCGGTCGGCCACCCGACCGGGGGTTTTGTTTTTTCGGCCACTCGATGGCCCAACGCAACGAGGAACATGCCATGACCACTTACCGCACCGACCGTCATTACCGCTACGACTGGCGATTTAGCCGCTTCGACGCCGGACACAAAGCACGCGAACGAACACCCGACTAGCGCCGCCGCGGACCACCCGCGCCGGCAGAAGGAACCGCCAGATCATGAATGCATCCGCCACCGTACTTGCCCAACAACCCCTCGCCACCGCCGAAGCCAGCGTCGCCCGCCGCAGTGCGCAGCCGCTGCCCAGCCCCGCGGTATTGCGCCAGCGTCTGCCCTTGAACGACGCCCTTGCCGCACGCATCCATAACGACCGCAACGCCATCCGCGCCGTGCTCGACAGTCGTGATCCGCGCCTGCTGGTCGTCGTCGGGCCCTGTTCCCTGCACGATCCTGTCGCCGCGCTCGAGTACGCCGAGCGTCTCGCCGCGCTTGCACCTGACGTCAGCGATCAGCTGCTGCTGGTGATGCGCGCCTATGTGGAAAAACCGCGTACCACCGTCGGCTGGAAAGGCCTGGTCTACGACCCGCATCTGGACGGCAGCGGCAACATGGCCGAGGGACTGCACCTGTCGCGCCGCCTGATGCTGGATATTCTCGAAACCGGTCTGCCGATTGCCACCGAACTGCTGCAGCCGCTGGCTGCCGGGTACTTCGACGATCTGCTGGGCTGGGCCGCGATTGGCGCGCGCACCAGCGAGTCGCAGATCCATCGCGAGCTGGTCAGCGGGCTGGACCTGCCGGTGGGCTTCAAGAATGGCACCGATGGCGGCCTGGGCATCGCTTGCGACGCCATGCGTTCAGCGGAACATCCACACCAGCACTTCGGCATCGACGATCTCGGCCATCCGGCACTGCTGCAGACGCGCGGTAATCCGGATACCCATCTGGTCCTGCGTGGCGGCCACGGCGCACCCAACTACGACGCGGCCAGTGTCGCTGCTGCCCGTCGTGCGCTGGAAAAGCAGGGGATCGCTCCGCGCATCATGGTCGATTGCAGCCACGCCAACAGTGGCAAGGACCCACTGCGCCAGCCCGCGGTGCTGGAGTCGGTGATCGAGCAGCGCCTGGCTGGCGACATGAGTCTGCGTGGCGTCATGCTGGAGAGCCATCTGTTCGATGGTTGCCAGCCGCTGTCCGGCGAGCTGCGCTACGGCGTGTCGATCACCGACGGCTGCCTGGGTTGGACGGCGACCGAGCAGATGCTGCGTCAGGCGGCGCAGCGGCTGCGCGGCTGATACCGAGAGCCCGCTGCACGTCTGAGCCGGCTCGCACGCAAACGACGTTCTGCTCGTAGGGTGGACAACGTGAAGCTTGTCCACCGTCTGCGCCTGGCGTCAGGGCAATGGGACGCGTACCAAGCGGTGCCACCCGGCCTGCGCCGGCTTCACAGCGGAAGCGGGCTTGCCTGCGAATATTCGTTCAGACCGCCCTGCGCGAACGCCACCCGACCGCTGCCGCTCTGCTGGGTCGGCGGCGGCGGACTTGCGAGGCCGGCTCGTCATCGGCACCCTGTGCCGCTGCCGTCACATCGGATCCGAACCATGCATGACTACAAATGGCTGCACGAATATTGTCTCAATCGCTTCGGCTCGGCCGCGGCATTGGAGGCCCGCTTGCCGCAACCGCGCAGTGCCGATGAATTGCGCGACGTTTCCGATGATCGCTATCTCTCGCTGATCAGCCTGCGCATTTTCCGCGCCGGCCTCAAGCACAGCCTGGTGGATGCAAAGTGGCCGGCGTTCGAGCAGGCGTTCTTCGGCTTCGACCCGGAAAAGGTCGTGCTGATGGGCGGTGAGCACATCGAACGATTGATGCAAGACACCCGGCTGATCCGCCATCTCGGCAAGCTCAAGAGCGTGCCGCGTAACGCGCAGTTCGTGCTCGATGTGGCGAAAGAGAAGGGCAGCTTCGGCAACCTGTTGGCCGATTGGCCGAGCAGCGACATCGTCGGCCTGTGGCGCTACCTGACCAGGCACGGCAGCCAGCTCGGCGGATTGTCGGCGCCGCGCCTGTTGCGCATGGCCGGCAAGGACACCTTCGTCCCCAGCAATGACGTAGTAGCCGCGCTCAAGGCGCAGGAAATCGTCGACAAGGTTCCCAGCAGCCAGCGTGACCAGGCTGCGGTGCAGGGTGCGTTCAATCAGTGGCAGAGCGAGAGTGGCCGTCCGCTGTGTCAGCTCTCGGCGATGCTGGCGTTCACCGTCAACCACTGAGGCCGCTGCGACGGTTTGGCGCAGCGCCGTCCAGAGGCGTGCGGTGTAAAGTCGAAACATGACCATCGTCAAAGACAAGCGTGCGCAGATCGTATGGGTGCTCTTCACCTGCATCCTGCTCAATGCCTTTGTCTGCAGTCTGAACCACGCCACCCATGTGGGCTTCGGACTGGCCATGGGGCAGGACGCGTTCTGCGTCACCGGCGACGATGGCGGCGTAGGCCTCGACGCGCTTCCCTCCGATTTACATGACCTGTCGCAGCATGCCCTCGACTGCCCGC
This sequence comes from Pseudomonas sp., assembly GCA_003488145.1. Classification (GTDB taxonomy): domain Bacteria; phylum Pseudomonadota; class Gammaproteobacteria; order Pseudomonadales; family Pseudomonadaceae; genus Stutzerimonas. Next base: position 1,079 of record DNMQ01000338.1, on the reverse strand, counting down.
TGTGCAGTTCGGTTTTCCTCGCCATCGTCGCACTGTTCGCCTTGGCCTGGCTGGGGCGGCGCACGACAGGCGCGACTCCGCTACCGCCGATTGAGCGTCATGGCCCGCGCCGCCACTGGCCGGCACTGAATCCGCGCGCGCCCTGAGATTTCCTGATTGACGTGATTCGCCGTCCTTCCGCCCAGTAGCAGCGGACGAGACGGCTACCTGTGGGAGTCTTCCGACGGCCCAGTCGATTCAGGGGATTTCACCATGACCATGATGGAACGATTCACCCGCGCCGATAGCCGCGTGAGCTATCGGCTGCCTTTTCCCGACTACCCCAGCAACGCCCGCAGCTTCGTGCATCTGGATGCCAAGTTGCTGCCGTACTGGCATGCGCTGTTCGATGTCTGCCCGCGGCTGCTCAAGCTTGACCCGCCAGAGGGCCTGGAGATCTTTCGTCAGTTCATGACCTGGGCCTACGGCTGCCAGCTGGCGCTGGACTGGACCTTCCACCTCGGCGTCTGCCGCTGGTTGCTGGCCTCCGACTACCGCGAGCTGGTCGAGCCGGAGCATATCGAGGCCATGATGCTCGCCGCCGCAGCGCGTTGGGTCGCCAGCGATGACAGCCCGGCAATCGGCATCGTGCTCGGCTGGCGAGGCGACAGCGAGCATGTATTCGACTGGAAGCCACGGGTGCGCCAGGGCGGCCGCCCGCTCGCCGCCGAGGCGGAGGAGCTGCCGCCGGCGCCCTGGGACTTCGCCTGGAGCCCGCTCTCGAGCACGGCCGGCAACGGATTTCGCCGCTGGCTGCGTGTGCCATGACTGCGACAGGGCGCCGCAGTGTGGCGATCGCGTCGCGCCTGACCCGGCGTCGCTCGCCGGTGTCACTGCTTGTTTGGAGCGCAGCGCCGCTCTGGCACAGATTGCCGCGAGTGGGTGGGGCAGGCTGTCGCAGTTGTCCGCTTTCAGGGTGCGCCGGACACTTTGTTTGCCTCGAACCAGAGCAGCTTCCACGGGTGGTTCGGGGCACCGCGATTGAGTCCAGGCGTCGCGCCCGGATGCCGGCCCCCACCCCAAGGGGGCCTTCAATCGCA
>DNMQ01000001.1 GCA_003488145.1 Pseudomonas sp. | reverse complement strand
AACGTCAGCGGCATGGCCACCCCCGACGACTTGGAAGAATTTCGCGCCTGCCAGCAGGGCTTCGCCGGAAGGGCGATGGAATGGAACGACATGTCCCGCGGTGCGAAGCACTGGATCGACGGCGCTGACGAGGGCGCGCAGGAAATCGACCTGCACCCGCAGATGAGCGGCGCACGTACCGAGGATGAAGGCCTGTTCGTGCTGCAGCACCACTACTGGCAGCAGCAAATGATCAAGGGTCTCAAGGAAGAGCAGGACCAGCTGATCCACGTGGAGGGTGCGTGATGATGCTTTCCTACGACGCCGCGCGTGACTTCCTCTACCGCGAAGCGCGCTATCTGGACGACAAGGACTGGGACGCGTGGCTCGAACTCTATGCGCCGGACGCCACCTTCTGGATGCCGGCCTGGGATGATCGCGACCAGCTGACCCAGGACCCGATGAGCGAAATCTCGCTGATCTGGTATGGCAACCGCAGTGGCTTGGAAGACCGGGTGTTCCGCATCCGCACCGAGCGTTCCAGCGCGACCATTCCGGATACGCGCACGAGCCACAACATCAGCAACCTCGAACTGCTTGAGCAGGCCGATGGCGTCTGCAAGCTGCGCTTCAACTGGCACACGATGAGCTTTCGCTACAAGACGGTCGATCACTTCTACGGCACCAGCTTCTACACCCTCGATACCCGCGGCGAGAACCCGCTGATCAAGGCCAAGAAGGTCGTGCTGAAGAACGACTACATCCGCCAGATGATCGACGTGTACCACCTCTGAGGGCGCCGCCATGACTCACAAGATCGCATTGAACTTCGAAGACGGCGTCACCCGTTTCATCGACGCCAACTTAGGCGAAACCGTCGCCGATGCCGCTACCGCCAGGGCATCAACGTCCCGCTGGATTGCCGGGACGGTGCCTGCGGAGCCTGCAAGTGCTTCGCCGAAAGCGGTCGCTACGACCTCGGCGAGGAATACATCGAGGACGCGCTGAGCGACGCCGAAGCCGAGCAGGGTTACGTATTGACCTGCCAGATGCGCGCCGAAAGTGACTGCGTGATTCGCGTGCCGGCCGCTTCTGACATCTGCAAGACCCAGCAGGCCAACTACCAGGCTGCGATCAGCAATGTGCGCCAGCTGTCCGAGAGCACCATTGCGCTGTCGATCAAGGGCGAATCGCTGAACCAGCTGGCGTTCCTGCCCGGGCAGTACGTCAATCTGCAGGTGCCTGGCAGCGATCAGACCCGCGCCTACTCCTTCAGCTCGTTGCAGAAGGACGGCGAGGTCAGCTTCCTGATCCGCAATGTGCCGGGCGGGCTGATGAGCAGCTTCCTAACCAACCTCGCCAAGACCGGCGACAGCGTCAATTTGGCCGGTCCTTTGGGCGCTTTTTACCTGCGCGAGATCAAGCGGCCGCTACTGTTGCTGGCCGGCGGCACCGGCCTCGCGCCCTTCACCGCGATGCTCGAGAAGATCGCCGAGCAGGGCAGCGAGCATCCACTGCATCTGATCTACGGGGTTACCCACGACCACGATCTGGTGGAAATGGAGAAGCTCGAGGCTTTTGCCGCGCGCATCCCCAACTTCACCTACAGCGCCTGCGTCGCCAGCCCGGACAGCGCCTACCCGCAGAAAGGCTACGTGACCCAGCACATCGAGCCCAGGCACCTCAACGATGGTGAAGTGGACATCTACCTCTGCGGCCCGCCGCCGATGGTCGAGGCGGTCAGCGGGTTCATTCGCGAGCAAGGGCTGGAGCCGGCGAATTTCTACTACGAGAAGTTTGCCGCCAGCGCCTGAGGGCAAGGTGGGCAAGGTTTTTCTGTAGGAGCGAGAGGGGCGCTGAGCCCTCGCTCGCGAATGGGCCGGCACGCCGCCAACCGTCTGGATCACCGCACCGAAGAGCTTCGCGAGCAAGCTCACTCCTACAAGGCTGGGTGCGCTGGCTTCGAGTAAGTTGAGGAAAGGTAGATGAACACACGTTTTCAGAACAAGGTCGCCGTCATCACCGGCGCGGCCCAGGGCATCGGCCGGCGTGTGGCCGAGCGTATGGGCGAAGAGGGTGGACGGCTGATTCTGGTCGACCGTTCCGAACTGGTCCACGAACTGGCCGATGAGCTGGGGGCGACGGGCGTCGAGGTGCTGACGCTCACCGCCGATCTCGAGCAATTTGCCGACTGCCATCGCGTCATGAACGCGGCGAAGGCGCGCTTCGGCCGCCTCGATATCTTGGTCAACAACGTCGGCGGCACCATCTGGGCCAAGCCCTTCGAGCATTACCAGGAACACGAGATCGAGGCCGAAGTGCGCCGCTCGCTGTTCCCCACGCTGTGGTGTTGTCACGCCGCGCTGCCGCACATGCTGGAGCAGGGCGCGGGCGCCATTGTCAACGTCTCTTCGATTGCCACGCGCAGCCTGAATCGCGTGCCCTATGGCGCGGCCAAGGGCGGGGTGAATGCGCTGACTGCGTGCCTGGCCTTCGAGAACGCCGAGCGCGGCATTCGCGTCAACGCCACCGCGCCGGGCGGCACCGAGGCGCCGCCGCGGCGTATTCCGCGCAACAGTGCCGAGCAGACTGAGCAGGAAAAGCTCTGGTACCAGCAGGTCGTCGATCAGACCGTCGATTCATCGCTGATGAAGCGCTACGGGACGATCGACGAGCAGGCCGGCGCGATCCTTTTCCTGGCATCGGACGACGCGTCCTACATCACCGGCGTGACCCTGCCGGTGGGTGGTGGCGATCTCGGCTGAATCACATAGACCGGCCTGACCGGACAACGCCAAGGCACCTCGGCGGCGCGGTGATTCACCGCTGCGGCCGGCCGCGACTAACAAAAACAATAGAGAGTCTTGCCATGCGAAAAGTAGATGTACACGAAATCATCGATAACGCGCGCTTCAGCCGTTTCCATTGGCTCGTCGTGTGCCTCTGCGCACTGCTGCTGATCTTCGACGGCTACGACCTGTTCATCTATGGCGTAGTGCTGCCGGTGATCATGAAGGAATGGGGGCTGACCCCGCTGGAAGCTGGTGCCCTGGGTAGTTACGCGCTGTTCGGGATGATGTTCGGCGCGTTGGTCTTCGGCACCCTGGCTGACCGCATCGGCCGTAAGAAAGGCATCGCCATCTGTTTCGTGCTGTTCAGCGGTGCCACGGTGCTCAACGGTTTCGCCAGCACGCCGACCGAGTTCGGCATCTTCCGCTTTCTCGCCGGCCTCGGCTGCGGCGGGTTGATGCCCAACGTGGTGGCACTGATGAACGAGTACGCGCCCAAGAAACTGCGCAGCACGCTGGTGGCCCTGATGTTCAGCGGCTACTCGCTGGGCGGCATGCTGTCGGCCGGCCTCGGGATCTACATGCTGCCGCGCTTCGGCTGGGAGGCGATGTTCTTCGCCGCNNGTGATTCTCTGGTACCTGCCGGAATCCGTCGGCTTCCTGGTTCGTCAGGGAAAGGCTGATCAGGCGCGGGCTTTGCTCAACAAGGTCGACCCGAGCCGCCAGCTGAGCTCCACCGATGAGCTGGTGATGACCGACGTGAAGGGCAAGAGCGCTTCGGTGCTGGAGTTGTTCCGCGATGGCCGTGGTGTGCGCACCTTCTCGCTGTGGCTGGCGTTCTTCTGCTGCCTGCTGATGGTTTACGCGCTGGGTTCCTGGCTGCCGAAGCTGATGGCCAACGCCGGTTACAGTCTGGGTTCAAGCCTGTCGTTCCTGCTGGCGCTGAATTTCGGGGGGATGGCTGGCGCGATTCTCGGCGGCTGGCTGGGCGATCGCTACAACCTGTCGCAAGTC
>DNMQ01000304.1 GCA_003488145.1 Pseudomonas sp. | reverse complement strand
TTGGTGACCTTGTGGATGTCGTGGGCCTGCAGCTCGGCGTTTTCCACGTGCTCGGCCAAGGCCAGCACCTGTTCGCGGGTCAATGTACGGTTCATGCGTGTTGCTCCTTGCGAGTTGCCAGCAGGTCGAGCGCGACGTCGACGATCATGTCTTCCTGGCCGCCGACCATGCGGCGCCTGCCCAGTTCTACGAGGATGTCGAGCGTCTTCAGTCCATACTTCGCGGCCGCCACCTCGGCGTGGCGCAGGAAGCTGGAGTAGACCCCGGCATAACCCAGGCCGAGGGTCTCGCGATCGACCCTCACCGGACGGTCCTGCAACGGCCGGACGATATCGTCGGCGGCGTCCATCAGGGCGTACAGGTCGGTGCCGTGGTTCCAGCCCATGCGCTCGGCCGCCGCGATGAATACTTCCAGCGGCGCGTTGCCGGCGCCGGCGCCCATGCCGGCCAGCGAGGCGTCGATGCGATCGCAGCCCTCCTCCACCGCGATGATGGAGTTGGCCACGCCGAGACTGAGGTTGTGATGCGCATGCATGCCGGTTTGGGTTTCCGGATTCAGCGCCGCCTTGAAGGCGCGCATGCGGTCGCGGATGTCGTTCATGTTCATCGCGCCGCCGGAATCGGCCATGTAGATGCACTGTGCGCCGTAGCTTTCCATCAGCTTGCCCTGCGCCGCCAGCTGCTCGGCAGGGATCATGTGGCTCATCATCAGGAAGCCGACGGTGTCCATGCCCAGTTCACGGGCATACTCGATGTGCTGCCGCGAGACATCCGCCTCGGTGCAGTGGGTGGCCACGCGCACCGAGCGGGCGCCGGCGTCATAGGCGGCTTTCAGGTCATGCACGGTGCCGATGCCGGGTAGCAGCAGCACGGTGATCCGGGCGTGCTGGATCACATCGGCGGCGGCCTCGATCCACTCCAGGTCGCTGTGCGCACCGAAACCGTAGTTGAAGCTGGAACCCTGCAGGCCATCGCCGTGGGTCACCTCGATGGAGTCGACGCGGGCCTTGTCCAGCGCGCGGGCAATGTCCTGGACGTTCTGGATCGAATACTGGTGGCGGATCGCATGGCTGCCGTCGCGCAGGGTGACGTCGGAGATATAGAGTTTCTTGCCGGGGTTGAAGGTCATGGCTCGGTCCTCAGGCGTTCAGCAGCGACTGCGCCATGCGTTCGGCGGTAGCCAGCGCGGCGGAGGTCATGATGTCGAGGTTGCCGGCGTAGGCCGGCAGGTAGTGGGCGGCACCTTCGACTTCGAGATAGATCGAGGTTTTCAGGCCACTGAATGTGCCGAGCCCAGGGATATGCAGCGGCGCGGATGCGGGAATCATGTCGAACTGCACCTTCTGCTTGAGGCGGTAGCCCGGCACGTAGGCCTGCACGGCGCTGGCCATCTCCTCGATGCTGGCCTCGACCTGTGCCTGGTCGACGGCATCGGACAGCACGAACACCGTGTCACGCATGATCAACGGCGGCTCGGCCGGGTTCATGATGATGATCGCCTTGCCCTTGGCGGCGCCGCCGATCACTTCGATGGCCTTGCTGGTAGTCTCGGTGAACTCGTCGATGTTGGCGCGGGTCCCGGGGCCGGCGGATTTGCTGGCGATGGAGGCGACGATCTCGGCGTAATGGACCTTGGCCACGCGCGACACCGCGGCCACCATCGGGATGGTGGCCTGGCCGCCGCAGGTCACCATGTTGACGTTGAGCTTGGCGAGGTGCTCTTCCAGATTCACCACTGGCACGCAGTAGGGGCCGATGGCCGCCGGGGTCAGGTCGATCAAGCGGATGCCGGGTTTGGCACGACGCAGCAAGGCATCGTTCCGTACGTGGGCAGAGGCGCTGGTGGCATCGAAGACGAAATCGATGTCGGCGAATTCGGGCAGGTTGATCAATCCTTCGACACCTTCGTGGGTGGTCGCCACACCCATGCGCTGGGCGCGGGCCAGGCCATCGGAGGCCGGGTCGATGCCCACCATCGCGCCCATTTCCAGATGCTCTGCGTTGCGCATCACCTTGATCATCAGATCCGTACCGATGTTGCCCGGGCCGATGATCGCTACTTTGAGTTTCTTGCTCATCAGGCTGTCCTCGATCAGATGAAGCGCACGCTGGCGCTGCCGATGCCGCCGATCTCGACGCGCATGAAATCGCCTGCCTTGACCGGCTCCAGCGGAACCAGCGAGCCGGACAGGATCACCTCGCCGGCCTTCAGGCCGATGCCGAACCGGCCGAGGGTGTTGGCCAGCCAGGCCACGCAGTTGACCGGCGAGCCGAGCGCCGCGGCGCCGGCACCGGTCGAGAGCAGCTGGCCGTTCTTTTCCACCACCATGCCGCAGGTGACCAGATCGACCTGGCGCGGCGACACAGCCTGGTCGCCGAGGACGAACAACCCGCAGGAGGCATTGTCGGCGACGGTGTCCTGGATCTTGATCTTCCAGTCGCGTATGCGTGAGTCGACGATCTCGAAGCAGGGCATCACGCATTCGGTAGCGGCCAGCACGTCGGCGTTGGTCACGCCGGGGCCGATCAGGTCCTTCTTGAGGATGAAGGCAACCTCGCCCTCGGCCTTGGGCTGCATCAGCAACTGGCTGATCGGCATCGCCTCGCCGCTGTTGAACACCATGCGGTCGGTCAGGTAACCGAAGTCCGGCTGGTGTACGTTGAGCATGTTCTGCACTGCCTTGCTGGTGACACCGATCTTCTTGCCGATCACCTTCTCGCCGGCGGCCAGTCGGCGTTCGAGCATGCGCAGGGAGATGTGGTAGGCATCGTCGACGGAAATATCCAGGCCACGCTCGGTCAGCGGGCTGACCGCCTCGCGATTGACCATTGCCTGGTACAGCTCGTCGCCGAGCTCGTTGATCAAAATCTTGTCCATTTTCGTCTCTCTCAGGAAATGGCAGCGGCGTCCGCCTCGGCGAGGAAATCCTCGACCAGGCTAGCGAAACGTGCGGCGTGTTCGATTTGCGTCCAGTGGCCGCATTGGCCGAACACGTGCAGTTGCGCACGGGCGATCCAGTCGGCCAGGGTCAGCGAGGTTTGCAGCGGGATGATCTGGTCCTCGCGGCCATGGATCACCAGGGTTTCGTGAGGCAAGGCGCGGATCGCCGCCTCGGCGCTGGCCAGGCCGTCGACCCAGCGCTGGCGCGGCGCCGGGAACATCGCCGCGAAGGATTCGTGGAAGCCTGGACGGATGCTGGCCTGGTAGCGCAACTCGGCCAGTTCGTCGTTCACCAGATTGCGGTCGAAGGCGAAGATGTCCAGCAGACGGCGCATCTCGGCGAACGAGGGGTTGTAGCCCCAGACCGCGTCGAGGCCCTCGGTGATCGGGAAGCTGACCCCGGCGCTGCCCATCAGCACCAACCGGCGCACGCGCTCGGGATGGCGGATGGCCAACGCCAGGGCTATGCCGCCACCGAAGGAGTTGCCAACCAGGTCGGCCTGTTCAATCTCCAGCGCATCGAGCACGCCGACCGCGTGATCGACCCAGACATCACGGTTGTACTGCGCATCGGCCGGGCGCTCGCTGTAGCCGAAGCCCAGCATGTCCGGGGCGATCACCCGGCGGCGCTTGGCCAGCTCGGGCATCACCAGGCGCCAGTTGGCCCAGGCGG
>DNMQ01000185.1 GCA_003488145.1 Pseudomonas sp. | reverse complement strand
CCCCGCGTCGGCTGCCCGGCTGGCCGGGGCGCGCCGCCTCGATGGCGGCATTGGGGGCCGGCAGGTTGGTCTGCTCGGCGATTGAGCCGATCACTTCCAGTACCGAACCGATCTTGGTGGTTTCATCAGCCAGCGACTGAATCACGTCGACGGCCTGGCCGATGGTCGCGGAAAGCTCGTCGATCTGCTGCAGGCTCGTTTCGATATTGCGCTGACCCTGGCCCGCCTGATTTTCGGCGTTGCCGACTTCGCTGGAGGCATGCTCGGCGTTCTTCGCGACTTCCTGTACGGCGTAGGTGACTTCATTGACGGCGGTGGCGACCTGCTCCATTTGCAGCATCTGCTGCTGGCTCTGCTCATGGGCCTGACCGGAAAGCTGGCTCAGCGAACGGGAGGATTGGTCCAGCGCGCCGGCTGTCTCGAACAGCTGACCGACCACGGTGCGCAGTTTTTGGGTGAAGCGGTTGAAGTCACGCCCAAGGGTGCTCAGCTCGTCGTTGCCGGATACATCCAGAGTACGCGTCAGATCGGCTTCGCCACTGGCGATATTCGCCATCGCCGACATGGTGTGGCGCAGGGGGCGCACGATGCTGCGGATCAGGATCGCCACCAGCACGGCCATGATTGCCGAGATAAACAGGCCGATCAGGGAGAAACGAGTCAGATAGTTCCAGAATTCCTGCTCGACATCGTCCACGTAGATGCCCGAGCCGATGATCCAGCCCCAAGGCTTGAACAACTGCACGTAGGAGATCTTCGGCACCGGATCTGCCTCACCGGGCTTGGCCCACATGTAGTCGACCAGACCAGCCCCGTCCCGCTGGGCGATCTTGACCATCTCGTTGAACAGTTCCTTGCCTTCCGGATCCTTGATCTTCGACAGATCCTGGCCGTCCAGCTTCGGCTGCATCGGATGCATGATCATGGTCGGGCCGAGGTCGTTGATCCAGTAATAGTCCTGACCGTCGTAGCGCAGCAGGCGGATCTGCTCCATGGCCGCCTTCTGTGCTTCGCTCGTGGTCATGGCGCCACTGGTCTCCTGTGCCCGGTAGTACTCGAGCACGCCGGATGCAGCCTCGACTATGTTCCGAGTCGCCTCCTGCTTGCCACGATACAAGTCGGAGCGGACCTGCTGAATCATCAGCATGCCGAGGATGAACAGCATGACGACGGCGACCACGGGGATCAGCCAGAGGCGCTTGCTAATGGGAACGTTGCGCAGCAGATTCATGAATAGGGCTCCTGATGGACTTTCTTATCGTTTTGTTCTGGCTGATCGGTGGGTCTGTCGCGCCGCTGTCGACCTTCTGAATGCGGTCGTTTCGCGGCACCCTGTATAGCTTTTCGGCCGCCCGTGGCTAAAAATGAGCCCCGTTTCGTTTGCAGAGGAATTTAGTTCTCTCGAACGAGTCAGAACAGCCGGCCAGATGGCTTTCTGACATATACCTTGGTTGCATTGAGTCGCGATGGGCTGCATCGCTTTAGGGGAATAGATGGATCTTTGGGTTGCGATTCAGGCGTTGATTCTGGGCGTGGTCGAGGGTGTAACCGAGTTTCTGCCGGTATCCAGTACCGGTCACCAGATCATTGTTGCTGACCTGATCGGTTTTGGTGGCGAGCGGGCGCTGGCCTTCAACATCATCATTCAGCTCGGGGCAATTCTCGCGGTGATCTGGGAGTATCGGCGCAAGATCCTGGACGTAGTGATTGGCCTGCCCAAGGAGTCTCAGGCACAGAAGTTCACCTTGAACCTGCTGATCGCCTTTATGCCTGCAGTTGTCCTCGGTGTCGCTTTTGCCGACCTGATCCACGAATACCTGTTCAACCCCATCACCGTAGCCACCGCGCTAGTGATCGGCGGTGTCGTGATGCTCTGGGCCGAACGGCGTGATCACACCATTCGTGCCGAAACCGTTGATGACATGAACTGGGCGCTGGCGCTGAAAGTCGGCTTCGCTCAGTGCCTGGCACTGGTGCCCGGCACATCGCGGTCAGGCTCGACCATCATTGGCGGCCTGCTGTTCGGCCTGTCGCGTAAGGCGGCTACCGAGTTCTCGTTCTTTCTGGCTATGCCGACCATGGTCGGTGCGGCGGTCTACTCCGGATACAAGTACCGCGAGCTCTTTCAGCCGGGCGATTTCGCCGTGTTTGCGGTCGGATTCGTCACCTCGTTCATCTTCGCGATGCTTGCCGTGCGGGCGCTGCTCAAGTTCATCGGCAATCACAGCTACGCCGCATTCGCCTGGTACCGGATNNGCAGGCCTGTTTGGCTGCTGCATGGTTTTCCAGAGTGTTGGTATTCCTGGCGCAATCAGATCGATTCGCTGGTAGCGGCTGGTTATCGCGTGTTTGTTCCCGAGATGCGTGGCTACGGGCGAAGCAGCGCGCCAGATGACGTCTCGGCCTACGATGTGTTGATGCTGTGTGGAGACGTTCGCGCGGCCATGGATCATTTCGGTCACCGCCAGGTGGCGCTGGTCGGGCACGACTGGGGTGCAATGGTCGCCTGGTATATCGCGTTGCTGGAGCCGGAACGTGTGAGTGCGCTGGTGACCATGTCGGTGCCGTTCGCCGGAAGACCGCGGCGGCCCGCGACCGAGATCATGCGCGAAGTCAGCGGTGTTCGATTCAACTACATCCTCTATTTCCAGCAGCCCGGTCGCGCCGAGCGTGAACTGGATGCCGACATTGATCGTACCCTGCGCCTGTTGATGTATTACCAGGAAAGAAACCTGCTGCTGCAAGACAAGCCTGCCGGCGGCACCCTGTTCGAGGACGACATGCAGCCGGGGCCTTTGCCTGACTGGTGCTCAGAAGAAGACCTGGCGGTGTATCGGCAGACGTTCGCAGAGCACGGTTTTCGCGGTGCGCTGAGCTGGTATCGCAACTTCGAACGCAACTGGCAGGTCACCGAGCCACTGCAGGGGAGCAAGATCACCCAGCCGACCATGTTCCTGATCGGTGACCACGACCCGGTAGGCGAGCTTGAGGCCTATACGCTGAAGAAGATGCCGGAATGGGTGCCGGATCTGGAGCGGCACGAACTGGCGCCGTGCGGCCACTGGATTCAGAACGAGCAGGCGGGGAGGGTGAACGCGCTGCTGCTGGACTTTCTCGGCAGGCGCTTTGCCTAACTGAAGCACGGCGCCGCGCGTTACCGGGAGTTGCCTATGAATCTGCAGCGCCCTCTCTGAAGGCGCTGCGATACGCGGGGGTGGCTGACGCTCAGACCAGCACGCCCTGGCTGCGCAGNNTCGTCGTAGCTGCCGCTGAAGTCGGTCACGCCGTTTTCCGACAGCTCGATGATGCGCGTTGCCAGCGAGCTGACGAACTCGCGGTCGTGGCTGACGAAGATCAGCGTGCCCGGGTAGTTCTCCAGCGCCAGGTTGAGTGCCTCGATGGATTCCATGTCGAGGTGGTTGGTCGGTTCGTCCATCACCAGCACGTTGGGTTTCTGCAGGATCAGCTTGCCGAACAGCATGCGGCCCTGCTCGCCACCGGAGATGACCTTGACCGACTTCAGGATCTCATCGTTGGAAAACAGCATGCGGCCGAGGGTGCCGCGCACCAGCTGCTCGCCACCCTGGGTCCACTGACCCATCCAGTCGAACAGACTGACGTCATCCTCGAAATCATGCGCGTGGTCCTGGGCGTAATACCCGTAGTCAGCGCTTTCGGTCCACTTGACACTGCCGCTGTCTGGGGTCAGTTCGCCAACCAGGGTGCGCAGCAGGGTGGTCTTGCCGATACCGTTCGGACCGATGATCGCCACACGCTCGCCGGCCTCGACGGTGAAGCTGAAGTTCTTGAACAGTTCCTTGTCGTCGAAGCCCTTGGACAGGCGCTCGACAGTCACTGCCTGGCGGTGCAGCTTCTTGGTCTGCTCGAAGCGAATGAACGGGCTGATACGGCTGGACGGCTTGACCTCGGCCAGCTGGATCTTGTCGATCTGCTTGGCGCGGCTGGTGGCCTGCTTGGCCTTGGAGGCGTTGGCCGAGAAGCGGCTGACGAAGGTCTGCAATTCGGCGATCTGCGCCTTCTTCTTGGCGTTGTCCGACAGCAG
>DNMQ01000190.1 GCA_003488145.1 Pseudomonas sp. | reverse complement strand
AACACCTTGAGCACGCTGCCAGGCTCGACGTGGGTGCTTTCTTCCATGGCCATGGCCTGGTGATGCTCAGGATTGAACGGCTCGCCATGCGGATCGAGCTGCTCGATCTGGTGACGCGCCAGCGTGTCCTGAAGCAGCTTGAGGGTCAGCTCGACGCCCTCGCGCATGGGCTTGACCGCCTCGTCATCAGCACTGGACAGCTCAAGGCCACGCTCGAGACTGTCGGCAACGGCAAGCAAATCACCGGCGAACTTTTCCAGGGCGAACTTGTGCGCCTTCTCGACATCCTGCTCGGCGCGCCGGCGGATGTTCTGCAGCTCAGCCGCAACGCGCAGTGACTGGTCCTGCGCAGCGGCCAGCTGCTCTTCCAGCGACTGCACGCGGGCGGCCAGATCCTCGGCTACGTCCGCTTCCGAGTGCTCGGGCGCTTCTGGGTTCTGGTTATCCAGGTTCTGCTCGTCGGCCATAGGTCCTCCTCTCTATACGATCAGCGGGCAGCAAACCCGCGCTTGTGCCGCTATATGGGGGCGCGAAAACAGGCTTCAAGGGCGGAAAGCGAAGAGCGCCCAGCGAAATGACGAGCAACCGCACATTCATCCTTCAACGCTTGTAGCGCCCAGGAAAATCACTGTATAAATAGCCAGCCACGCAAATCGGGAGCCCTTGCCATGCTGGTTCATCTATCGGTCCACAACTACGCCATAGTCGAGCACCTCGACCTCGAGCTGAAACGCGGCATGAGCGTCATCAGCGGAGAAACCGGCGCAGGCAAGTCGATCATGCTCGACGCCCTCGGCCTGACGTTGGGCGACCGGGCCGACAGCAGCGTGGTGCGCATCGGCGCCGACAAGGCCGACATTCTTGCCAGCTTCGACCTGGACGATATACCCGACGCCCGCACCTGGCTCGCCGAGCGCGACATGGACCATGACGGGCCCTGCATCCTGCGCCGTGTCATCACCGCCGAAGGTCGCTCCCGCGGCTACATCAACGGCACCCCTTGTCCGCAGGGCGACCTCAAGTCGCTGGGCGAGCTGCTTATCGATATCCACAGCCAGCACGAGCATCAATCCCTGCTGAAGACCGACACCCATCGGCGCCTGCTCGATGAGTACAGCGGCAACCAGGAGCTGGCGCGACAGGTCCAGCTGGCCGCCCAGCGCTGGCGGCAGACGCGACAGACCCTGGAACGCCTGAGCAACAGTGGCGACGAACAGCGCGCACGCCACCAATTGCTCAGCTACCAGCTGGAAGAGCTGGAGAACCTGGCGCTGGGCGAGAACGAACTGGAGCAACTCGAGCGCGAACACAAGAGCCTGGCCAACGCTGAGCAGTTGCTCGGCGCCTGCCGCCAGGTCATGGAGCTGTGCAGCGAGAGCGATGCCGGCAACGTGCTGTCGGCACTGACCAGCAGCCTGCAGCGGCTGAGCGCCTTCCAGAACCAACCTCAAGCCCTGAGCGAAGCAGTCAATCTGCTGGCGAGCGCGCAGATTCAGGTCGAAGAGGCGATCGGCGAGCTGAACCGCTTCGTCGATCACTTCGACGCCGATCCGGAGCGCCAGCAGATGCTGGAAGAGCGGCTGGATACCATTTACACCCTCGCTCGCAAGCACCGCGTGCAACCGACCGAACTGCCCAACCTGCACCAGCAGCTGCTGGAGGAGCTAGAAGGGCTGAACGCCGACGACGAAGCAGTCGAGCGCCTCGGTGAAGAACTGGCGGCCTACGCTCGGCACTACGAAGAAAAAGCCAGCGAACTCAGCCGCATGCGCCAGGCCGCGGCCGAACAACTGGCCAGCGCTGTCGAGGTAGAGATTCAAAGACTGGGTATGCCAGGCGGCAGATTCAGCGTGCAACTCAAGCCTGCAGCCGAAGGCGAACTGATGCCCTACGGCCTGGAGCAGGTCGAGTTCCTGGTCAGCGCCAACCCGGGCCAGCCCCTGCGCGCACTGGCCAAGGTCGCATCCGGGGGTGAACTATCACGCATCAGCTTGGCGATTCAGGTGATCACCGCGCAGACATCCCGCGTACCGACGCTGGTGTTCGATGAAGTCGACGTGGGTATCGGCGGCCCCACCGCGGAGATCGTTGGCCAGCTGCTGCGCCGCCTCGGCGAGCGCGGCCAGGTGCTGACCGTCACCCACCTGCCCCAGGTCGCCGCCCAAGGACATCACCACCTGTTCGTGCACAAGGCTCGAGGGGCGGATGAAACCCGCACTGCCGTCGCAGAACTGGATCAGAACGGCCGCGTCGAGGAAATCGCGCGGATGCTCGGCGGCGTCGACCTGACCGAGCAGTCTCTGGCACATGCCCGACAGATGGTCACCTCCGCACAAGCCTGAGCCCGGCAGCCAGGCACAAAAAAGGCGGCCTTGGCCGCCTTTCTCATATGTCTGGATCAGTCTTTCTTGCGCACGTAGAGCACCAGATTGTGATCCACCAGCTCGTAGCCGTGACGCTTGACGATTTCTTTCTGCAACTTCTCGATCTCGGGATCGAAAAACTCGATGACGTCGCCGCTATCGACGCAGACCATGTGGTCGTGATGCCCGCCGTCGGCCAGCTCGAAGACGGCATGACCACCATCGAAGTTGTGCCGAACTACCAGACCGGCCGCCTCGAACTGGGTCAGCACGCGATAGACCGTCGCCAGACCGACATCCTCACCCGCTTCCATCAACGCCTTGTAGACGTCTTCGGCGCTCATGTGACGGCGATCGGTAGTGTCCAGCATCTGCAGGATCTTGACCCGCGGCAGAGTTACCTTGAGACCAGCTTTACGTAGTTCGCTATTTTCAACCATGGTTGGCTTTCTCGCTGCTGCTGTTTCGCAGCCTCCTTCAATACGGGTATGATCCGGGTTCTTTGCCCAGCCAAGATAGTGGAAGTCACCCACCGATGCAAAACACCAAGCTCATGCTGGCCAGCCTCTCCTTCGCAGGTCTGGTCGCACTCGCCGGTTGTTCATTTCCCGGGGTTTACAAGGTCGACATTCAACAGGGCAATGTCGTCACGCAGGACATGATAGACCAGTTGCGGCCTGGAATGACCCGCCAGCAGGTTCGGTTTATCATGGGCAACCCGCTGATCACCGACACTTTCCACCCCAACCGCTGGGCTTATCTGTACAGCATTCAGCCCGGCGGCAGTCAGCGCCAGCAGGAGCGCGTGAGCCTGGTATTCAATGCACACGACCAGCTGGCCGGC
>DNMQ01000306.1 GCA_003488145.1 Pseudomonas sp. | reverse complement strand
CCCCTCCTCATCCTTCGGCGTGATGATCTGTAGCGCTGCATCTTTTTCAATCAGATCACAAGCATCGACCAGCTTGCCGTCGACCTTGCCGGCAACGGTCGCCCTAGCGAGGCCAGCACCAATGGACTGAGCCACTTCGGCCACAGTAACCGGATGATCGAACGAACGCTGACTGCCGTCGGGAAGAGTAATGGTGGGCATGGCGCCTCCTCTCCTAGTGGTGACCCGTACCAAAGGCCACATGGGTTGGGATGAGCCAGTAAAGCGATTCGACGAGCACACCTGCCGCACAATGGCAGGAGCCTGAGGCTCACCCGACCGAACCGAAGTCACTGGAGGAAAACAAGACTGGCGATGCTTTCAGAAACCCTGACCCCTGACAAGCAAGCCAAAAAAAAGGGCCGCGTAAGCGACCCTTTTATTCGAATTGGTAGGCACAATTGGATTCGAACCAACGACCCCCACCATGTCAAGGTGGTGCTCTAACCAACTGAGCTATGTGCCTTCGATGGGGGCGCATTCTAAAGCCAAGAAAAAAAGAGTCAAGCGGTTTTTTCTTCTAACTCACTGATATCTGGAAATTTTGAAAATTCCTGCTTGCTATGTTGCGACGCTGGCGAGCTACAGGGTCAAGCGCTAGGATGCGTAAAAAATTCAGAACAGAGAATCCAAGATGCCGCACAACAATTATCCCGCTTCCTACTACGCAGCGACGGCCAACGCGACAGGTGTTCGACAAGGACTCCAGGAAAACAAGCAGGCCGACGTGTGCGTGATCGGCGCCGGATACACAGGCCTGTCGACGGCCCTGTTTCTTCTTGAAAAGGGTTTCAGCGTAATCATATTGGAAGCAGCCAAGGTCGGTTTCGGCGCCTCTGGGCGCAATGGCGGGCAGATCGTCAACGGCTACAGCCGAGACCTTGACAGCATCGAGCGTAGTGCGAGCGCCTCGGCAGCGAAGTTGATCGGGGATATGGCATTCGAAGGCGGACGAATTATCCGTGAACGCGTAGCACGCTATGGCATTCAGTGCGACCTGAAAGACGGCGGCGTATTTGCCGCCTTCAATCAGAAGCAGATGCACCACCTCGAAGCACAGAAGGCCTTGTGGGAAAGATATGGCTACCCGCACCTCGAGCTACTGGATAAACAAGGCATACAGCGAGTGGTCGCTAGCGAGAGATATGCCGGAGGTATGCTCGACAAGCAAGGCGGCCATATTCACCCTCTCAATCTGGCACTCGGAGAAGCAGAAGCTGTTGAATCACTGGGAGGCAGCATCTTCGAGCAATCCCCCGCGCTTCGCATCGAATATGGCGACGCGCCGCTGGTGCACACTCCAAAGGGGACCGTGCGCGCAAGATTCGTCGTAGTAGCAGGCAACGCCTATCTTGGCAATTTGATTCCCGAGCTCGCCGCCAAATCCATGCCTTGCGGCACACAAGTGGTCGCGACGGAGCCACTTGATGATGAACTCGCAAACAGCCTTCTGCCCCAGGACTATTGCGTAGAGGACTGCAATTATCTGCTTGATTACTACCGGCTCTCAGCGGATAAACGGCTCATCTACGGGGGCGGCGTAGTGTACGGCGCACGTGATCCCGCCGACATCGAATCGATCATACGGCCCAAGATGCTGAAGACCTTTCCGCAGCTGGAAAAAGTGAAGATCGACTTTGCCTGGACAGGCAATTTCCTGCTGACGCTTTCACGGCTGCCCCAGGTGGGGCGGCTGGGCAGCAACATCTACTACTCGCAGGGTTGTAGCGGTCATGGCGTCACCTATACACATGTTGCTGGAAAGGTGATCGCCGAGGCCCTGAGCGGCCAGGCAGAGCGCTTTGATGCGCTCGCCAGCCTGCCTCATTACCCTTTCCCTGGAGGACAGCGTTTTCAGGTACCGCTCAGCGCTCTCGGAGCGATGTACTACAACCTGCGCGACAGGCTTGGCTTCTGACCGAGATCACTTGGACACGCATGGCGGGCTCGGCAAGCATTGCGCCGCTCGCTTGCCCTCCAGGGCCGGCAGCGGCGCCCTGAGCCGATCATCATCCGGATCCATTCGCAGGGCACAGGCCTGTGCGTGGCGAGCACCCACGTCACAACCGTTCTCAGCCATTACCTGCGATAGATTGAACCAACCAATGGCGAAGCCCGGGTCGAGACGAACACTGAGCCGTAACGATTCCTCAGCCGCAGCCTTTTCTCCAGCCGCATACTGACTGTTCGCCAAAGCAAACTGCGTGAGCGCCGAGTTCCAACGCTTCGCGCCGGCTTCGTACGCCGCCCGAGCCGCGCGCAGTTGCCCAACCTCTTCCAGATCGCTGGCACTGCGAAGCCAGACAGTTTCTTGCGCAGTTTGTGGTATCCGCTGTGGCTGCAAAGTAAGTACGGCCCAGCGCTCCGCCTTGCGCCACGAGCGCTCGAACTCGTGAAAACTCACCACCAAACGCTTGGTAGTGCCAGACCTAAGCACAATTTCCTGATCTGCAAGGTCATAGCCCACCACCACGGCAAAATGCCATTGAGGCCAACGATCGAAAGCGAGGTTCTGTAGAACCAGAACCGGGTTGCCCGCAGCGACTTCGGCAAGAAGATCACTGAGACTAGGCTGCAGCGGATATACAAGAAGCCCAGCAGAACGGGCGGCAGCAACCATCTCCACCTGCAAGCTGCCTTTGCGCTTGGGAATGTAGACCTGCTCTACAAGCGCTTCCGGCGTTACTTCGATGTCACGCTGCACGAGCATGGTTGCCAATGCAGCGGGTCCGCATTGGTAGTCTTCCTGCGGGTAGAACGGAACGTCCACCAACTCGGCTCTTGTCGGGAGCTGAGCATGATCGACAAGCGTAACCGTCGTTCGCGCACAGCCCCCGAGAAGACCGATCAGGAGCAGTATGAGTAGCCGCTGGCTCAACGATTGATGCAGTTGACGAAGTTGAAAATATTAGTGGCACATAGCATGTCCGTGATGATGAAGATCACTAGGAACAGCACGATCACGCCGACAACGCCTGCCCCTGCGGGGGCCTGATCAAGTTGTTGATTGAACTGGGCCAGTTCCGCTGCCGTCAGGCCGTTGATGCGCTTTTCAACCTGATCACGTTCGACGCCCATCGCTTCCAGCTTCTTTTGCACATCCTGATCATCCAGCATCGTCAGCAACTGTTGCCGATCGACCTGCTGCTGATGTTCAGCAACAACCTCAGGCGTGCCGATCATCGCAGCTTGCGCCAGCGGAACTTGAGCTACCAGAAGCAAGTGCAGAGCAGCTAGCACCGTAGCGACACGCTTAAGTAGGGGGGAATTGAACATAGCGGAACTCCTTATTTTTCTTGCAGCCAGGGGATTGCAAAGCGCCATCAGCCATTAAGACGAGCCAACGCCGCTTCGGTTCCCATCCACAGCTGTTTTTTCCAACTGGCATGGAGGCCTATCGGCATGCCCGTATCTTTGATAGTAGTTGCGCTCCGACAAACCAGACGAAAAAGGAGACGCTGTGCAGCGCATCAAACGAGCCCTACCAATTGCCATAGCCTCGGCCGCATTTGTACTGACAGGCTGTCAAACGACTTCCACAGCACCGTCAAACAGCAGCCCGACTGAGTCAGTCGGACGGTGCAACGCCGATTCCGTGGCAAGCTTGACGGGCCAAACCGTCACGCCAGAAATACTTGAACGAGCAAGGGAGCAATCCGGGGCAATCACCGCGCGGGTCCTGCGGCCCGACGATATCGTCACGCTGGAATACAACTTGCAGAGACTGAATATCTATACCGACAAGGATATGACCATAGAGCGCATCGGCTGCGGCTAATACCGCATGCGCGATACCGCTCAGCAAGCATGGCCTGCTGAGCGGCATCTGCGTCGGTGCATGACAGCGCCGCGCTAGTGGGCAACAGCCTTGCGCATATGGAACTGAGATGCCGAAATCTGCTTGGGCGGGGTAAGCAAGAAGTACAGTTTGTAACGATTGATCACGACTTGCGCCAACAACGGAGCCGCCGTACCGATCAGCGTTCCGATAATCAGATGCGCTGTGATTGAATCAATACCGAGGAATTTGCTGAGTATTACCCGCACCCCGCTACCGGCCAGAATATGCATCAGGTAGATCGTCATCGACGAAGCGCCGATGAACAGAAACCAATCCACGCGAAACTGACCTAGCCACATCGACAACGCGATCATGAAAAAGATGGATATGGTTGCAAGCGCGAGTACCGCCATGCCGCCATCGGCATAGTTCAGACCGAAGGTCACATGAAACAGGTACTGCCCCAAGATGAACAGCGCACCGAAAAATAATGTCAGCTGTGTATAACGCGCGAGGAAGAACGCCTTGACCTCGTTGAACCAGACGCCCAATGCGAAGAAGACGGTGTTGCCCAGGATAAAGCGGGTCATGTTGTTTACCGTCAGATCCTGCTGGAAGACATACAGCAAGCCAAACAGGACCACGAATGGCAAGAAATAGCGCCGATCTGCCCGCGCATAAAGAAACGCACAAACCACGAACACCAGAAACAGAGCGTACAGGAACCAGAACTGCGCTCGCGGCATCCAGAGCAACGAGAACACCTCAACCAAGGTGACCTGACCGTTCGTGTAATTCGACAGGACGACTTCGAACAGACCTTGTAGTAAAGACCAGACAATAAAGGGATAGACGATTGTGTCGACCTTGTTGATGATCAACCCGCCCCGGCCCCGCTTCTGCAACGAATCGAAGAAGAACAAACCCGACAGGAAGAAGAACAGCGGCATGTGAAAGCTGTAAATGATGCTGTCGACCAGCACGAATCGCGCCTCATCCATCGGCAACCCGGCATTGAACACGCCTCGCGCGACATGCCCGTAGACAACAAGAATGATCCCGATCGCCTTGGCATAATCAACCCAAACGTTTCTCTCCTGCATTTGATTGTTCTCCTTGTATCAGCCAATGAGCAGGCGGCACTCTCTTCCAGAGAAAGTGGATGGAGGAGATAGACAACAGGATTTTTCGTTGGTTTAGCTGAAGCACTCCTGGGTCGCCGAAGCGCGACACAGATTCCAATAACCCGACCGCCAGGCCTCCACACCTCCCGTGCGCACGCTGCCCGACCGCCAGCCCGAGCGCTATATGCAAGCTTTTCTGGAGCGATGATATGCCCTACCCGCTACTGCCTTCCTGCTCCATCCTGCTTCTGGCGGGTGGCCGTGGGCAACGCATGGGAGGACAGGACAAAGGACTGGTCGAATGGCAGGGACGCCCATTGATTGCATGGTTGCATGAGACCGTTCAGCCATTGACAGACGACCTCCTGCTGTCCTGCAACCGCAATCGAGCCCGCTACTCGGCCTATGCCGATCGATTGATTAGCGATGAAGAGCAGGGATTCCCCGGGCCCCTTGCTGGAATACGCAGCGGTCTTGCAGCTGCTCGCAACGCCTGGATGCTCGTACTGCCGTGCGACACCCCGTTGATTGATCGCCCCTTGCTGCAGTCGCTCTACCAGACCGCGCTCGAAGAGCCAGACAGGCCAGTCATGCTGAGCTGCGAAGGCCAGTGGGAGCCCCTGTTCAGCATAATTCCCACCGGCCGACAGGCCGAAGTTGACGCTTGCTGGCAATCTGGAGAACGCAGCCCTTTGCGTGCACTTCTTCATCTTGGCGCCCGTGCGCTTGAGGTACACCGGGGCGACCCCCGCCTCGCCAACCTGAATACACCGGAGCTGCTCAAGATCACTGGCTCGAGGGGAACTTCGTCCTAGCGGGTTTCGTCCCATGGGTATCGAACCCGCAGAAGGAACAGCGTCATGCAACCACGCATCATCCCCGCCCTGCTACTCGCGCTGGGCTTTACCGTCCTTGCCGGCTGCGCGAACCCCAGCGTGATCACGCTCAACGATGGTCGTGAAATTCAAACTCTGGACCATCCCGATTTCGATGACGAGTCGGGCTTCTACGAATATGAGCAAATCGATGGCAAGCCAGGCAAAGTGAACAAGGATCAGGTTCGCACCGTACGAGAACTCTGAGCCAGGTCGACCTTCGCACAAGATAGATCCTAGGTTATCTGCCGCGAAGGTCGATTGTTCCGCTAGCAGTTCGCAAAAGGCTGGCCGCCCCCAAAAAAACCCCTCCTAACACCTTGTGCAACAAAACTTTTTCTGTAGAATGCGCGCCATCTTCGGAG
>DNMQ01000046.1 GCA_003488145.1 Pseudomonas sp. | reverse complement strand
CTCTGTTCGGCCTCGGCATCGAGGGGGAAGTGGAACAGTTCGGCCTGCTCCAGCGCACGCAGGCGATAGTCGATGCCGCTGTCGACGTTGACGATCTCGGTGTGCTTCTTCAGCAGCTCGATGGCCGGCAGGAAGCGCGCGCGCTGCAGACCGTCCTTGTACAGACCGTCCGGCACGATGTTGGAGGTCGCGACCAGGCTCACGCCGTTCTTGAACAGCTCTTCGAGCAGCGTGGCAAGAATCATCGCGTCGGTGATATCGGAGACGAAGAATTCGTCGAAGCAGATCACCCGCGACTCGTCGGCGAAGCGCTTGCCAATGATGGTCAGCGGGTTCTTTTCGCCCTTGAGCGTCTTCATTTCCTCGTGCACGCGCTTCATGAAGCGGTGNNTTCTTGCCGAACAGCTTGCCGAGCAGGCCGCTCTTGCTGCGATCGTCGGCCACCAGATCGTCGTACAGACGTTGCAGGTGACGCACCGCATTTTCCTGGGCGGCATCGTGGAAGAAGTCAGGACGTTTCAGGTCGGCCTGATAGCGCTCAAGAGGAGTCATGGCGGAGTCTGGGTAGTGAAACGGGGCCGACACTTTAGCGGCGCCCTCGGTGGTTGGCAATTTACTCAGGTCGTTCAAGCGTCAGCCCTCCTGGGACACCCATTCTTGGAGATTGCCGCGAAGCCGCGGAACGCAGTCGCGGGGTACGTTCCGCCCTGGCGGCAGCACGTCAGTCGACGAGCGTGGCCAGCGCCTCGCGTACCCGCAGCATGGCGGCATCGAGCGCTTCGGCGCTCTCATAATGTGGGCTGTCGGCGACGCATTCGTCGTCCAGCCACAGGGTGAATTGATCGCCTTCGTCCTCGCGAAGTTCCAGCGCGTCCGGCCCGCCGGCAATCAACCGCTGGGTCAGGCTGCCGATCGCCTTCGGGTTGCTCAACGGACGGGACAGCAGCAGCTCCTCGCCGTCGGGCGCAAAGAAACGAAAGCGGAACGCGCCGTCGGCCTCGCGGAAGCTGGCGAAGCGCGCCACCTTGCTGGACTTCTTCTTGGCTGGCGCTGCACTTTTAACTTCGCTACGGAAGTTGCGCAGGCCCACCGCTTCGCGCAGCTCACCAAGGAACGGCGTGGCGATTCGGCGCGCCTTGGCCGCGCCCGCCTGGAGAATGTCCTCCAGCTCGGCGGGCTTGGTGATCAGCTGGTGATACAGCTCGCGCGCCTCGCCCAGCTCGTTGTCGAGCAGCTCGAACAGGCGCTGCTTGGCATCGCCCCAGGCCAGCCCGTCGAGCAGCTCCTGGCGGAACGCATCCTGCTGCTGCGCGGTGGCGAACGCCTGGTAGAGGGTGAACAGGTGCGAGCTGTCGGGGTCCTTCGGCTCGCCCGGCAGGCGCGAGTCGGTGACGATGCGTGCGATCGCGCCCTTGAGCTCCTTGGCGCTGCCGAACAGCGGAATGGTGTTGTCGTAGCTCTTCGACATCTTGCGTCCGTCAAGGCCGGGCAGCGTGGCGACGCCTTCCTCGATCACCGCTTCCGGCAGGGTGAAGAACTCACGACCGTGACCGAACAGATGATTGAAGCGCTGAGCAATGTCGCGGGCCATTTCCACATGCTGGATCTGGTCGCGGCCAACCGGCACCTTGTGCGCGTTGAACATCAGGATGTCCGCCGCCATCAGCACCGGGTAGCTGTAGAGTCCCATGGTCACGCCGGCATCCGGGTCCTCGCCGTTCTCGACGTTCTTGTCCACCGAGGCCTTGTAGGCGTGGGCACGATTGAGCAACCCCTTGGCGGTGACGCAGGTCAGCAGCCAGGTCAGCTCGGGGATTTCCGGAACGTCGGACTGACGATAGAAGGTCACGCGTTCGGCATCGAGGCCGCATGCCAACCAGGTCGCGGCAATCTCCAGGCGCGAGCGCTGGATACGCAGCGGGTCATCGCACTTGATCAGCGCGTGGTAGTCGGCCAGGAAATAGAAGGAGTCGGCGGCCGCGTCGCGGCTGGCCAGGATGGCCGGGCGGATCGCGCCGGCGTAGTTGCCCAGGTGCGGCGTGCCGGTGGTGGTGATACCGGTCAGGATGCGGGTAGTCATGCAGTCATTCTCGATCGTTGAGCGCGGCGGAGAGGAGCAGGTTCGGGCATCAAAGCCGCGGGGCGACCAGCTCCTTCAGTTCCACCAGCTTGCCATGAAAAAAGTGGCCGCATTCTGCCACTTTCAGCAGCTCATGGGGGTGCTGCAGCTGCGCGGAAAAGGTGTACACGGACTCGGCATCGATGACCTCGTCCTGCTCCGGCTGGATGATCGTCAGCTGGCAATCGTCAGCCAACGACAGCTCGACGAGGCGCGACGCTGCCGGCGCCACCATCATCAGCCGCTGTACCGCCACGCCCTCCGCGTTCAAACGGTGGGCCAGGTTGCCGGCGACGAACCCGCCGAAGGAGAACCCCAGCAGCGTCAGCGGCAGCTCCGGATTCTGCTCGCGCAGCCAACGCAGCGCAGCCTCGGCGTCATCCACCTCGCCCTCGACCATGTCATGCGCGCCGGCGCTGCCGCCGACACCGCGATAATTGAAGCGCAGCGTGCTGTAGCCGGCGTCGCGAGCGGTGCGCTGCAGGGTCGAGACCACCTTGTTCAGCATGGTGCCGCCCTTGACCGGGTTCGGGTGGCAGATCAGCGCGAGCCCCGTCGGCCGCGATTGATCGAAGTACAGCGCTTCAAGGGTGCCGCAGGGGCCGTCGAGATTGAGGGGGGTTTCGCGTTTCAACAAAGCAGGAACTCCGTGACCTTGGGACGAGTCGACTCGTCTTGCTAACTAGCTGCCAATAACCGCCGCCTCGCGTCGCGGTATACAGAGCAGGTACGAGACGTTAACGTAAGCACAGCCGTTTATATAGAGGAAGGACTCGTGGAACAGACCCTCGCGACCTGGTTGCTCCCGATCGTCGGCCTGATCGCCGGCATCGCCATCGGTTATCTGGTGGCACGCAGCAGCGCACCAAACCGCACACAGCGTCAGGTCGATGACCTGCAAGAGCGTTTCGACACTTATCAGAGTGAGGTGGTAACCCACTTCAACACCACCGCCAGCCTGCTGCGCAAACTGACCAACAACTATCAGGACATTCAGGATCACCTGTCCGACGGCGCCAGCCGCCTCGCACTCGACGAACAGACCCGTCAACGCCTGATGGCCGCACTGCACAGCGAAGAGAACCACAGCACTCGTGAGCGTCTCTCGTCGCCGGCCTTCACCGAGCCGCCGAAGGACTATGCGCCCAAGGGCGACGACACCCCCGGCACC
>DNMQ01000409.1 GCA_003488145.1 Pseudomonas sp. | reverse complement strand
CACAAGCACCCACACGAATTGCTTGTTTCATGTGTTAAAGAGCGTTTCGATCAAGCCTTTCGTCTCAACCGAGGCCGCGCATTCTACAGCAGCCTTGTTACCTGTCAAGCTGTTTTTGAAGAAGTTTTTCTTTCTTCTCAACCGCTTGCGCTTCAGATCAACTTGCGTCTCTCGTCAGCGGGAGGCGAATCATACAGCGTTTAAATCCGCTGTCAACCACCTCTTTCAACCGCTTCCGATCAACCCGACCGAAGCCGCCAACAGGATTCAACCGCCACCCTGCCAGCCCGGCGCATTCTACTCGAATCCGCCATCCGTGCAACCCTTTTATTTCGCTAACCTTTTGATTTACAAGAGGTTTTGCTTAAGGACTGCGCCGGAAGTGGTGCGCATTATAGGAGCCTGAAAACTAACGTCAACCGTTATTTCCACTTGGGCCAGATTTGTTTGGCTCCCCTCCTATATTCGTCGCGGGAGGCAATCTCACATTCAGAACAGCGTTAATGCATAGCTGAGGATTAGTCGGTTCTCATCAATATCACTGCGGTAGTTAGAACGTGCGGCCACATTGCGGATACGAATGCCGACGTTCTTCAACGGACCGCTTTGAATCGTATAGCTGACGTCCAGGTCGCGTTCATGAGCGGTACCCTCGAAGCCCCGATCCGTATCGACGTTATCGCTCGTGATGTAGCGTACCGTTGCAACCAGGCCCGGAACGCCGACCGCGGCGAAATCGTAGTCGTACCGCGCCTGCCAGGAACGCTCATCCTTCTCGGCGAACTCGTAGGTTGGTACCTCGTTGCCGAGCGGCGTTACGTTGGCGAAAACCCGAGGAAAAGCGCTGTCCCCGAACATTGCCTGGTAGCCGACATAGAATGTGTGGCCGCCGTGCCTGGCGGATAGCAGCGAATAGAACGCCCGATTATCAATCTCTCCCGCAAGCTTGCTGCCATCTTCCTGCGAGTCATAGAAGCCCAGGTTGGCGCCAAGCGTCCAGCTGCCCAAGGGCTCGCTGTGCTTCAGACCGAGGAAGCGCTGGTTATATATGTCTTCAAGCTGAGCGTACCAAGCACTCAGCGACGTCCGCTTGGCATTCAACGCATAATCGCCGCCAGCATAGTTGAATGCATCGCTGAACCCCGCTTGCGGCGTGCGGCCCAGCATCGCACGCATCCGGTCATCACCCGCTTCATTGCGAAGGCTGGTCGAGCGCAGGTGTCCACCCTGCAAGGTAAGGCCGGCGATCTCGCTGGAAACGAAACTGACGCCCTGATAAGTAGGCGGTAGCAAGCGAATGTCGCTGAAGGTCAACACCGGGAGATTTGGCTGTAGCTCGCCGATCCGCAATTCAGTGCTCGATACTCGCACTTTCAGCGCAGCACCCAGGCGGCTGTAATCATCCGCTCCCCGGCCATTATCGGCCACCGGCAAGAGCCCCGTCCCCGCCCGATCAGGACTGCTGTCGAGCTTTACTCCCAGCATCCCGATTGCATCGACGCCTACCCCAACCGTGCCCTGCGTATAGCCGGACTTGAAGTTGAGAATGAATCCCTGCCCCCACTCCTCCGCCTTCGACTGCTGATTTGGCCCCTCGATATCCGAGAAGTCGCGGCTGAAGTAGTAGTTGCGTGCCTGTAGCGTGGCAGTCGCATCCTCCATGAACCCACCGGCCTCGGCATGCACGTACTGCACGGCGGAAGCGGCAGCAATGGTCAGAGCAAGTCTCGAGATTGATCGTTTCTGCATGGTATTCGTCTCTTGTTGTTGTTTTCTGGGTGCACGCAGCTACCTCTCCGGCGTGGTGCCGGGGAGGACTACGTGTTGGGTGACTCGGTTGTCCCGCGTGAAAATCGACGTCAGCCGGCCGGCTGTCGCTCCTCCGCGTGATTTGCCGCTACGGGGCGAAGCTTCAAGAAGAGATGGGCAGCAATGCCGAAGATCAGTCCCCTGAACGCCGCGGACAGGTCGAGGAACGACATACCGGATGCCGTCACCAGAAAGGTGATCAAGGCAGCCTCACGGTCTGCGGGCATTGCCATCGCGGCACTCAGCGCGCCGCCAATTGCTGCCAGTAGTGCCAGACCGGCCAGGGCTGCGATCAGAGCCGGGGGAAACGCGGTGAAGATGGAGACCAGCGTCGCACCGAATACCCCGAGCAGCAGATAGAAAACACCGCCCGATACGCCCGCAACGTAACGCTTCGCCGGATTCTCGTGAGCTTCCCGGCCCGTGCAGATCGCCGCCGTGATTGCAGCAAGGTTCAGCCCGTGGCAACCGAAGGGCGCCAGCAGCAACGAACCCAATGCGCTGCTGCTGATCAACGGGCTGGCCGGCGTGCTGTAGCCGTCGTTGCGCAGAACAGCCATGCCCGGAACGAATTGACCGGTCAGCGCCACCATCACCAGCGGAAAGGCGATATTCAGCATCACCTGCCAACTGAACTCGGGGGCGATCCACATCGGCGTCGCCAAGCCGATCACCAGGGCCTCGCTTTGCAATTCGCCAGACGCGACGGTGATCGTTACGCCGACAACCAGCACCGCGAACACCGCGTAGCGAGGCAAGGCCCGCTTGAACGCCAGATAGGTGGCGAACATCGCCAGCACCAGCCAGGGTTGTTCCTTTATGGAGATGAACAGGCCAGTCCCGAAGCGGAACAGGATCCCCGCGAGCATGCCTGCGGCAATCGCGGCCGGCAGGCGGTTGATGATGCGGTCGAATGCACCTGATAGGCCTACCAACAGCACCACCACGCTGGTGACGACATAGGCGCCGACAGCCTCATTCAACGTGATGTCGGGCAGCATGGTGACCAGTAGCGCCGAGCCCGGCGCGGACCAGGCAATGATGATCGGCACTTTGTAGCGCAGGCTTAGCAGAATGCCGAGCACGCCGCTGCCGATGGAGATCGTCCAGACCCATGACGACAGTACGTCTTGGGGCAACCCACCCGCCTTGGCTGCCTGGAAGATGATCACCAGGGGGCCGGCGTACGAAGTCACCGTCGCGATGAACCCCGCGACCACGGCAGAAAGCGAACAGTCTCTGAGTAGCGTCTTCATGAAGCCTCGCAAGTCAGGCTTGGCTATCCGTGACAGTGTCCGGACGGCTCTTGTTGTAGGCGTATCGTTTCAGTGGCTCGACAACGCAGCGGGACACGCCGCACCGCATTAATTGTTGGCGCGGCAGAGCCATCCGTGGCTGGCGCCGACATGCCTGCCTTACGCCTCCTGCAAAGCCCGCGGACGCGAGCTGCGCTGTTCGGCCTTCGGCGCGGGCGCTTTCTGCAGCTGGAAGTCGAAGTCGACCTCGGCGAAGCGGCCTTGCACGCCGCGGCTGCGTGCGGCTTCGGCGTCATCAATGAAACGAATGTCACCGACCAGCCCGTCGCGAGTTGCGTAAGCGAAGTCGTCCCACAGGTACTTGTCGCCGGCCAGGTTGATCTGGGTAGTCAGATGGCGATGGCCCGGCGCGGAGATGAAGAAGTGGATGTGCGCCGGACGCTGACCGTGGCGACCGAGGGTGTCGAGCACCT
This sequence comes from Pseudomonas sp., assembly GCA_003488145.1. GTDB lineage: Bacteria > Pseudomonadota > Gammaproteobacteria > Pseudomonadales > Pseudomonadaceae > Stutzerimonas. The sequence goes on along the minus strand of DNMQ01000409.1, from coordinate 625 downwards.
CTTGGGTCGGGCCGTCGGGCGAGCAGCCGTAGCCGGAAGGCACAATGCTGCGCGCGCGGTAACAGCCGTTCTCGTCGGTCACGATGCGGCGACGCAGGTTGTAGTCGGACTGGCTCTTGTCGAAATAGGAGTAGTTGCCCTTAGTGTTGGCGTGCCAAAGGTCGACTACCGCACCGGCAAGTGGCTTGCCGTCCGGGCCGGTGACGCGACCCTGCAGGAACATCGTCGTGGCAACATCATCCTCGCTGCCGTCGTCGATGCGTGTCACGCCCTGAGCGATCGGCGCGCCGGCCACGTACAGCGGGCCTTCGATGGTGCGCGGCGTGCCGCCAGTCAGGCCATACTGTTCGTCCTTGGCATCCTCCAGCAAATCGAGAAAATGCTCCAGACCGAGACCAGCGACCAGCAGGCCTGCCTCGTGGCGGCCGCCCAGACGATTCAGGTAGTCCACCGCTTTCCAGAACTCATCCTGGGTGATTTCCAGATCCTCGATGATCTTCGCGGTATCGATCAGGATGCGGTTGACCACCGTCTTCATGCGGCGGCTGCCTTCGTCATTGTTGAAGCCGCTGGCTTCCTTGAAGAACTTCTGGATTTCCGGGGAATGGGAGATTTTCACAGTCAT
>DNMQ01000249.1 GCA_003488145.1 Pseudomonas sp. | reverse complement strand
CGCGCTTCGCCGACTTCAACATCGGCCTGCCAGCCGCCGAGCTGGGCTGGACCTGGCTGGACCAGGCGGAGCATGGCACCGGCCTGAACACCTCGATCAAGTTCCTCCTGCTGCGGCACGCCTTCGAGGAGTGGCAGCTGGTGCGTCTGCAGCTGAAGACCGCCGCCAGCAACCTGCGCTCGCAGCGGGCCATCGAGAAGCTCGGTGCCGAGCGCGAGGGGCTGCTGCGCAACCATCGGCGGCTGGCCGACGGTCGGCTGGATGACACCGTGCTGTACAGCATCACTGACCGCGACTGGCCGCAGGTCCGGCAGCGCCTGGCAGCCGACTGACTGCCCGGGCGGAGCTTCGCCTGGCGCCATCAGTTCGGTTATCGTGCGCTGCTTTGCCGCACAGCGGCTCGAATCATGCGGGGTTCCTTGGCTGTCATGCCGTCGTCTGACGAGGCGTGTAGGATTCTCGCCATGAGGTCTACAGGAGTTCCGATGTCCCGCTCGCAAGAGTTCGTCCATGGTTGCCGTGACATATTGCCCTTGATCCTTGGTGCGATCCCGTTCGGCATCATCTTCGGCACCCTGGCGGTGGGCGCCGGCCTGTCCGGCTGGCAGACCATGGGCATGTCGGCGCTGGTCTTCGCCGGCTCGGCGCAGTTCATCGCTATTACCCTGATCACCGGTGGGGTCGGTGCGGCGGTGGTGCTGCTGACGACCTTCGTGGTGAACCTGCGGCATGCGCTGTACAGCGCGGCGCTGCAGCCGTTCGTGAGGCACCTGCCTGGGCGTTGGCGCGTGCCCCTGGCCTTCTGGCTGACGGACGAAGCGTTCGCCGTGGTGCAGAACCGCTATGCCAGGGACGATGCGTCGCCGTACAAGCACTGGTACTTTCTCGGTGCCGCGCTGACGATGTATCTCAACTGGCAACTTTCCACTCTGGTCGGCGTCGCCTTCGGCCAGGCCGTGCCGGATATCGCCCGCTGGGGACTGGACTTCGCCATGATAGCCACCTTCATCGGCATCGCTGTGCCGATGATGCGCACGCGCCCACAGGTGGCGTCGGCAGTGGTCGCTGGCGGCGTGGCGCTGCTGACCTGGGAACTGCCCTACAAGCTAGGGCTGATAGCCGCCGCGCTGGCGGGAATCGTCATCGGTGTATGGCTGGAGCGCCGGGCTGAAGCCGCTGCGCGACTGCAGGGGGCGCTATGAATACCTGGCTGCTGATCCTCGGCATGCTGGCAATCCCCTTCGCGGTCCGCGACAGCTTCTTCGCCTGGCCTGATCTGCGCTTTCCGCGTGCCATCGAACAGGGCCTGCATTACGTGCCGGTGGCGGTACTGACCGCCATCGTGGTGCCCGGAATGCTGCTGCCGGACGGGCAGTGGGCGTTGAACTGGGACAACGCTTACCTGCTGGCCGGGCTGCTGGCTATCGCCATCGCCGCGGTCAGTCGAAACCTGCTGGCGACCATTGCCGGCGGTCTGCTGAGCTTCTTCGCGCTGCGCTGGGCGCTCGGGCAGTTGCCGATATGAGCGGCGAGTCGTCGAGAACTGCTGCGCGTACGGCGCCGGTCGGAAGTGCCCAGGCGCCACGCTCGCAGTTCCGTCTGCTTGGCAAACGCCGGTTTCTGCCGTTCTTCTGTACCCAGCTGCTGGGTGCATTCAACGACAACGTGTTCAAGCAAGCCCTGATCCTGGCGATTCTGTTCAAGCTCGGTACGACCGCCGACAAGAGCCTGCTGATCAATCTCTGCGCTCTGCTGTTCATTCTGCCGTTCTTTCTCTTTTCCGCGCTGGGCGGGCAGTTGGGTGAACGCTTCGAAAAGGCCGTGCTGATCCGTCGGATCAAGTTCGCCGAGATCCTCATCATGCTGGCCGGTGCCCTGGGGATGCTGCTGGGCAACCTGCCGCTGCTGCTGGTGGTGCTGTTCTGCATGGGCACCCAGTCGGCGCTGTTCGGCCCGGTCAAGTATTCGATACTGCCGCAGCAACTGACGGAGGACGAACTGGTCGGCGGCAATGCGCTGGTTGAGATGGGGACATTTCTGGCCATTCTCGGCGGCACCATCGGTGCGGGTGTGCTGATGGCGAGCGACGCCTATGCCGAGTGGGTTGCGCTCAGCGTGGTGCTGATCGCCCTGGTCGGGTACCTGGCCAGTCTCGCGATTCCCGCCGCGACGGCCGCCTTGCCAACCTTGCATATGGACTGGCGCGTGCTGCGCCAGTCGTGGCGGATTCTGCGGCTGGGCTTCGGCCAGCAGCGCGCCGTGTCACGGGCCATGCTGGGCAATTCCTGGTTCTGGTTTCTCGGCGCCACCTACCTGACCCAGATCCCGGCCTTCTCCAAGGACTACCTGGGTGGCGATGAAAGCGTGGTGACGCTGATCCTCACCCTGTTCTCGGTAGGCATCGCGCTGGGCTCCCTGCTGTGCGAGCGGCTGTCACGGCATCACGTTGAAATCGGCCTGGTTCCGTTCGGGGCGATCGGCCTGAGCCTGTGTGGTGGGCTGCTCTGGTGGCATGCCGGCGCGCATCCGCAGCCTGCAGCGAGCGTGGACTGGCTGGCACTGCTGGGCGAGCCGTCGGCCTGGTGGGTATTGATGGACATCCTCGGGCTGGGAATCTTCGGCGGCCTGTACATCGTCCCGCTGTATGCGCTGATTCAGTCGCGCAGCGTGGCGCACGAGCGTTCGCGGGTGGTGGCGGCGAACAATATTCTCAACGCGCTGTTCATGGTCGGCTCGGCGATCATCGCGATCGTGCTGCTGGTCGTGCTGAAACTGTCGATACCGCAGCTGTTTCTGGTCGTCTCGCTGCTCAGCGTGCTGGTCTGCGGTGCGCTGTTCATCGATGCACCGGAGTTCATCGAGCGCTTCCTGCTCTGGGCGCTGGGCCAGCGGCTGGGCAGGATCCTGCTGACGCAGATCGGCCTGCGCTGAGGCGGAAGGGGGGAGGGGCGCCGCGCGGCGCCCCGTGCGGTCAGATGCCCTGCGGAACCTCTTCGCCGCCGAAGGCCTCGAACAGCGCCGGCAGGAACTCGCGGAAGGTCATCATCATCAGCAGGAAGCTGGCGTCCTGCTGGGCGAGCGCGTCGTCGCCACCGTCCTGTTCGGCCTGGTCCTGCAGCAGTTCTTCGAAGCGCAGGCGCTTGATGATCAGCTTATCGTCCAGTACGAAGGACAGCTTGTCCTGCCAGGCCAG
>DNMQ01000096.1 GCA_003488145.1 Pseudomonas sp. | reverse complement strand
CATGGACCCGGTGGACGACTCGCTGGACAACCTGCTGCCGCTGCTCAACGACTACCAGGACAGCTGGCAGGCGCTGCAGCGCGTCGACGGCCAGATCGAGGCGCTGTATGCCCAGGTGCGCCTGAAGGGCGTAGCCAAGTTCGATAGCGAGGAAGACCCCGAGCGCCGCCTGCAGCTGCTGGTCAATGCCTACGCCCACCGTCAGGACGAGGCGCTGACCCTGGCCAAGGCGCGCCGTGCGGCGGTCACCGACATCGCTCGAACGCTGCGCAATATCCGTAGCGACTACGAAAGCCTGGAACACCAGCTGGCGCTGTTCAACCGCGAGATCAACAAGCGTCAGGTTTCCAACCTGGCGAGCTTCCGCATCGTGCTGGCGCCGAACAAGGATGCGCTCAGGCACATCGACCAGATCATCCACAGCGCCGGGCAATACGAGGAAGGCGAGACGCTGTCGGTGTTCGATCTGTCCCAGTCTTCCGAACAGGACGCGAAGAACGAGGAAGCCAAGGAGTATCTGGCGCGGCTGGTGGCGGCGAACAACAACCAGCTGGGCTTGAAAGACCTATTCGAGCTGGCGTTCGAGATCACCAAGGTTGGCGGCCAGCCGGTTATCCACACCGACATCGACGGTGCGGCGTCCAACGGCACCACCATGACCATCAAGGCGCTGACCAACATGTACCTGCTGCTGCACCTGATGGACCGCGAGCAGGCCGGGCGCATCCGCCTGCCCTACTACCTCGACGAGGCGGCCGACATCGACGAGCGCAACCAGCAGGCGCTGATCGAAACCAGCCTGCAGCTGGGCTTCGTGCCAATCCTCGCGTCGGTCAAGCCGCAGGTCTCCGCACACGTCGCCATCGACCTGGAAGGCGGCAGCGGGCCGACCGGCATCTACATCGACGAGGCGGACTGGAAATACATCAGCCGCCGCGAACCGGTCGCCAGCGAGCACACTGTTTCAGCCCAAAGGACCGAAGAGCCGGCCTGATCTCCCCGCAACGAAAAAGGGCCCCGACGGGCCCTTTTCCTTATGTATATCTCGCAGAAATGGTGGTCGGCGGCGCTGCAGCTAAGCAGCCTCTCGACCACATGCCGCCGTGCGCCGGTCATTCGCCGGCCTCCGCTCGGCCCAGCTCGATCTTCGGCGCCCAGCCAAACCATTCCTCCTGCGGCTCCTTGAACAAGGCGAACGTCTGTCCCGGTAGTGCGCGGCGCCCCATCTGCTCACCATCAGGGGTGGCGAAGGCAACGCCACCCTCGATCAGCGATTCCAGCGAGTCGGTACGCACGCTGGCACCCTTGAACAGGCTGAAGTCGACACCGAACCCACTGGTTTCCCAGAACCGGCTGCCGGTATGCACCAATGCAGCGTAGCGTGGCTCGATCAGCACGCGGATCAGCACGCGGTCGGCAGTCTGCCCCAACTCGTAGCCAGTCACCTCGCCGACCTTCACCTCACGGTAGGTGACCGCATTGCCTGGCTTGATCGAACCCAAACGCGCAGCGCTGAGGACCAAGGCGAACCCTTCACCAGCCTTCTGCGGCTCACGCTCCTGGCCCACGAAACGCGCTTGAGCGGCCGCACCTGGTTTGCCGGGAGCAACCTCAAGATAGGGACCACTGACCAGCGTATCCAGATTGGCGGTGCGCATGAGGCCAAGCTCGGGCCGTACGACCCAGAACTGCGTGCCAGCACGAGCGATACGCGACTCTGCGGTGGTAATCCGGGCCCGCAGCACGACGTGTCCGAGGTCATCGCTAAGCGTCACACTGTCAACCTCGCCGACCTCCAGCCCCTTGTAGCGGATCGGCGTGCCGGCAACGAGGCCGTCGCCGCGATTGAGACGAATCTCTATCGAGGTACCGCGCCGTATTGCGCTGTCCCGGTCCTTGTGCAACTTGAATCGGGGCACCTTTCTGGTAGCCGGAGCTTGCGGCTCCGGCGTCTCGAATGCGATGCCCCCGGCCAGCAGGCTCTGCAGCGATTCGCTGCGTACCTCAATACCGGAAAGCCCGCCGGTAAGGGAAATGCCACTGGCATTCCAGAACCGGCTCGAACTGTTCACCAGGTCGGCGTAGGGCTGCTCGATGTGCACGCCAACCACGACCCGCTGCTGGTCGCGCGAGAACTGGTAACTCTGCACGGAGCCAACCCGTACCTGGCGATAGAGCACAGGACTGCCGACATCCAGCGAACCGAGGTTGTCCGCCGTCAGTACCAGGTGAAGGCCGGGCGAGCGTATGTCCAGTGGTGGTGCCTTGGCGCTTGCGACGAAGTTGCGCCTGGCTTCTGCGCCCTTCTCGCCGGGGCGAACAGCGATGTAATTGCCGCGCACCAAGGCCTCGAGCCCGGAAATACCGGCGACCGATACCGATGGCTTGACCACCCAGAATTGCGTGTCCTCTACCAGATAGTCCTCGAACAGCGGGTCGATGGAGAGTTCGGCCTGCGCGCCGCTGAGGTCGGAATCGATATCCAGCTTCTTCAGCAGACCGACCTGCATGCCCTTGTAGATGACAGGCGTCCGGCCGGCCTGCAGCCCATCGAAATCCTGCAGAGATACGAGCGTCTTGATACCCGCCTGGGCCGCATCGAAGTCCTCGTAGAGCCGGAACGGGATGCTCGGATCGGTCGCAGGGCTGTCCTTGCGGTGAGATGGCGTGGCGAAGGCGATACCGCCGGCGACGATGCTAGCCAGAGACTCCGTACGGAACTTAACCCCCGTTAGACCGGCATCCACGGTGACGCCGCTGGCATTCCAGAATCGCGTGTGCTTGCGCACCAGATGGGCGTACTCCGGCTGGATATACAACTGCACCTCGACGGTACTGTCGTCCTCGGACAACACGTAGTTCTTCACCTGTCCGACCTGGATCTGCCGATAGAACACCGGACTGCCGCGATTCAGCGAGCCAAGGCGCTCGGCTTTGAGCGTCAGGTGCAGGCCGATGCGGCTATCGGACATCGGCGGCTCTTCCGCCAGCGCAACGAAACGCCGCGATGTCTCGCCATCAGCAGGGCTGATACCGATGTAGTTGCCCGACACCAGAGTCTCCAGCCCGGTAATCCCGGCTAGCGTCACACTGGGCTTGACCAGCCAGAAGCGCGTGCCGCTGCGTAGATAGCCGTCGACGTCCTTGTTCATCTCGATGTCCGCGACAACGACCTGCCGACGCTCATCGTCGCCTAGACGCAGATCACGCACGACACCGATCGTCATGCCCTTGTAGAGCACCGACGTCTTGCCGATCTCGATCCCTTCGGCACTCTCGAAGACCACCTCGATGTGGATGCCTCGCTCGCTATAGGCCTGCCAGGCGAGCCACGCTCCGATAGCCAGTGCGATCAGAGGCAGAATCCAGATGGCCGACCAGCTGGAGGCAGGGCGAGTATTGGCTTGTGGCAGGTCAGTCATGCTTGTTCCCGGAATCCGTGTTATCCCAGATCAGACGAGGGTCAAATGTAATCGCAGCCAACATGGTCAGGATGACTACGCTGGCAAAGGCTATCGCGCCGAAGCCCGCTTCGACGCTGGCGAGGCTGCCGAAATTGACGATCGCCACCAGAATGGCGATGACGAAAATATCGAGCATGGACCAGCGTCCGATCCACTCGATAAAGCGAAAAACCAATATCCGTTGGCGCGGCGACATTGGATGGTGGCGCTGTACTGAAAACAGCAACATCGCGACTCCAACAAGTTTGAACGTGGGAACCAGAATGCTGGCGATGAACACCACGGCGGCTATTGGAAACATGCCGTGCTTGGCCAAGGTCACGACGCCAGACATGATTGTGTCCGGCGTGCCACTGCCCAGCATGCGTACCGTCATGATCGGCAGCAGGTTCGCCGGCAGGTAGAGCAGAGCTGCAGTGATCAATAGCGCCCAGGTTCGAACGATGCTGTTGGGTCTGCGCATATGCACGCGTGCACCGCAGCGGACGCATCGCTGATCACGCTGACCGGCGTCCGCCCGATTGAGCTGATGGCACTCGTGGCAAACCATCAACCCAGCATCAGCGGCGCGCATCGCGGCGCTCCGACAACGCTTCCCAGACCTGGTGCGGCGACATCACCAACTCTAGCCAGACCTGAACGACCAGCAGACCGGCAAAGCACGCCAGCCCGATCCCCAGGCTGAGTTCAGCCATGTCCCTGAGCTTGATGATCGAAACCAGAATGCCGAGCAGATAAACCTCCAGCATCCCCCATTCACGTAGATGGTGATACGTCCGGTAGAGCAGCATACCCAATGGCTTCGCTCGATCGACCGCAATGCAGAGCAATACAGCCAGCTGGCAAAGGAGTTTAAGTAGCGGCACAGCCATGCTGCAGAGAAACACCACCACGGCGATACCTTGCATGCCGCTGTTATACAGACTGAGCACACCGCTCCAGACCGTATCGTCAGTAACCCGGCCGAGCAAATTCAGTCTCATGATGGGTAGGAAGTTGGCCGGGAAGTACAACAGCAACGCAGCGAGCACTAACGCCAGCCCAGGTCCGACGATTCGATGCCGCAAGCGAAACAGCTCACAACCGCAACGAGGGCACTCAGCAACCTCGCCGAGATTGAGGCTCGGCTTGAGCATCAGCAAATCACATTCAGGGCAAGCGACTAACTGCTCGAGCGGAACCTCATCAAGCCCTGGCGTAGCAGCCGATTCCGGCATAGCAAATATCCGAGCAAAGCACTCATTCTAAACGAGCGGCAGACGCCGCTGTGAGCTGTCAGTCGGACGAAGACGACGACACTCAGTAGCAGTGCACGACCGAGCGGGACTATCGATACGTTGTCGTTGGCACCCAATCTGCTGGGTGCCTACTCATAGCCACCAGAGGGCAAACCCGCCCGCGGCTTGTCGCGCAACCGTTCGTCAACAGAATACGGTACCGGCTGATTTCAGCATCGGCGCTATCCGAAGGCATGACCACGACGCTTGATAGATCGCAGGCAGACACGCTCCACAACAAGTCCTGCACGGCCTCGGCCTGCCGCCCGCACTATTCGGCCATCCCTCCTACACGCCGAGCCGGAAGCAGCCTTGGCTGTCTCGATAGATATTTCTTCAGCCCAAAAGCAAACCCCCGACCAGCTTACGCGGGTCGGGGGTTTGGGAAAGGAGCTTGACGATGACCTACTCTCACATGGGGAGACCCCACACTACCATCGGCGATGCGTCGTTTCACTACTGAGTTCGGGATGGGATCAGGTGGTTCCAACGCTCTATGGTCGTCAAGCAATTC
>DNMQ01000242.1 GCA_003488145.1 Pseudomonas sp. | reverse complement strand
TAGGCAGTCATGGACGGATAGTTGGCAGCGCCCTCGGTGATGAACATCTTGGCGTACTCGCCATCCTGAATGCGCTTCAGGGCATTACGCATGGCGGCGCGGGACTCGGCGTTGATCACCTCAGGGCCGGTCACGTACTCGCCGTACTCGGCGTTGTTGGAGATCGAGTAGTTCATGTTGGCGATGCCGCCTTCGAACATCAGATCGACGATCAACTTCAGCTCGTGCAGGCACTCGAAGTAGGCCATTTCCGGCGCGTAGCCAGCTTCGACCAGAGTTTCGAAGCCGGCCTTGACCAGCTCGACGCAACCGCCACAGAGAACAGCCTGCTCGCCGAACAGGTCGGTTTCGGTTTCGTCCTTGAAGGTGGTTTCGATGATGCCGGTACGGCCACCGCCGACACCACAGGCGTAGGACAGCGCGACGTTGCGGGCATTGCCGGAAGCGTCCTGGTAGATCGCGATCAGGTCAGGGATGCCGCCGCCCTTGACGAACTCGGAACGCACAGTGTGGCCCGGTGCCTTGGGAGCAATCATGATCACGTCCAGATCGGCACGGGGCACGACCTGGTTGTAATGGATCGAGAAGCCGTGGGCGAAGGCCAGAGTAGCGCCCTGCTTCAGGTTCGGCTCGATTTCGTCCTTGTACAGGCGGCCCTGGAACTCGTCCGGGGTCAGGATCATCACCAGGTCGGCAGCAGCAACCGCGGCCGGCACGTCGCTGACCTTCAGACCATGGGCCTCGGCCTTGGCAATGGACGACGAGCCCGGGCGCAGACCGACGGTGACGTCGACGCCGGAATCCTTCAGGTTGCACGCGTGCGCGTGGCCCTGGGAGCCGTAACCGATGATGGCGACCTTCTTCCCATGAATGATGGAGAGGTCGCAGTCTTTATCGTAAGAAACCTTCATGAATTACCCCTATTGCCGGCCTCGTGGGCCATTCGATAAAACGTTACTGACTGGAGAGACGACGCGTCCGCCAGCCGTTAGATACTCAGCACCTTGTCACCGCGGGAAATCCCGGTGACGCCACTGCGCACAACCTCCAGGATCGAAGCAGTGCCAACGGCCTGGATGAAACTGTCCAGCTTGTCACTGGTTCCGGCCAACTGAATCGTATAAACGCTGGTGGTCACGTCGACGATCTGCCCGCGGAAGATATCGGTGGTGCGCTTGACCTCGGCGCGTTGGGCACCGGTGGCCTTGACCTTGATCAGCATCAGTTCACGCTCGATATGGGCGCTTTCCGACAGGTCGACCAGCTTGACCACCTCAACCAGCTTGTTGAGGTTTTTGGTGATCTGCTCGATCACCTCCTCGTGGCCTACCGTCGTTAGCGTTAGACGCGACAGGGTCGGGTCTTCGGTCGGCGCCACGGTGAGGCTTTCGATGTTGTAGTTGCGTTGCGAAAACAGCCCGACCACACGAGACAGCGCACCCGGTTCGTTTTCCATCAGCAGGGAAATGATATGTCTCATGATCAGGTCCGCTCCGTCTTGCTCAGCCACATGTCGCGCATCGCACCGTCTTTGATCTGCATCGGATAGACGTGCTCAGCGGTATCGACCGCGATATCCAGGAAGACCAGGCGATCCTTCATGGCGAACGCCTCCTCCATCATCGGCTTGAGGTCCTTGAGGTCGGTGATGCGCATTCCCACGTGACCATAAGCCTCGGCCAGCTTGACGAAGTCTGGCAGCGACTCCATGTAGGAGTGCGAATAGCGGCTGTTGTACACCATGTCCTGCCACTGGCGAACCATTCCCAGCGCACCGTTGTTGAGGTTGATGATCTTCACCGGCAGGTCGTACTGCAAGCAGGTGGACAGCTCCTGGATGTTCATCTGGATGCTGCCCTCGCCCGTCACCACCGCGACATCGGCTTCGGGGAAGTTCAGCTTCACGCCCATGGCTGCAGGCAGACCAAAGCCCATGGTGCCGAGGCCGCCCGAGTTGAGCCAACGGTTGGGCTTGTCGAACTTGTAGTACTGGCAGGCGAACATCTGGTGTTGACCGACGTCCGAGGCTACATAGGCCTCGCCCTTGGTCACTTCGCAAAGCACCTCGATGGCCGCCTGAGGCTTGATGATCGAACCATCGCCCTTGTCGTAGGGGAACAGCCCGCGGTTGCCGCGCCACTCGTCGATCTGTTTCCACCAGCTGGCGACCGTCTCGGCATTCGGCGTCTGACCGATTTCCTTGACGATGGCGACCATCTCGGTCAGCACACTGTCGACCGGACCGACGATCGGAATGTCGGCCTTGATGGTCTTGGAGATCGACGCCGGGTCGATGTCGATATGGATGATCTTGGCGTTCGGGCAGAATTTCGCCGCACCATTGATGACGCGGTCATCGAAGCGCGCACCGACCGCCAGGATCACGTCGGAATGGTGCATGGCCAGGTTGGCGGTGTAGCTGCCGTGCATGCCGAGCATGCCGACGAACTGGCGGTCACCGCCCGGATAGCAACCCAGGCCCATCAGGGTGTTGGTCACCGGCAGGTTGAGCATCTTCGCCAGCTCGGTCAGTTGCGCCGAGGCCTTGCCCAGGATCACGCCGCCACCGGCGTAGATGATGGGCCGCTTGGCTCCCAGCAGCAGTTCCGCCGCTTTGCGAATCTGGCCCGAATGTCCACGCACGGCCGGACTGTACGAACGCAGCTTGGCCTTCTTCGGATAGACGTACTCGAACTTCTCGGCCGGGTTGGTCATGTCTTTCGGAATGTCGATGACAACCGGCCCTGGACGCCCGGACTCGGCGAGATAGAACGCCTTTTTCATCACTTCGGGGATTTCCGAAGGATGCTTGATCATGAAGCTGTGCTT
>DNMQ01000502.1 GCA_003488145.1 Pseudomonas sp. | reverse complement strand
GCCACCCCACAGGGCCCACCAGCGAGCATCGCCCAGCGAATGTCGGCAGCGAGCGCGCCGAGACCGCCGGTCAAGGCTTCTGCCACCGCTTTCCAGGTAGCGACCGCCGGAGCCGGCCATTCGGGTGTGATCAGCATGCTCTGCGGATCGGGGATCAGCACCCGGTAGACCAGCACGCCCACCATGCTGCCGAGCAGGATGCCCAGGCACTGCGCAACCAGTTGCCGACCTGGCGCCGCGCCGATGACATGACCGACCTTGAAGTCGTTGAGCAGATCGGTGCACTGCCCCGCCGCGCCACCGGCGGTGTTGGCGCTCATCAGATTGACCGGCACCTGGCCCGGGGCGAACACGCCGAAGCTCAGCTGCGACAGCTGGCCGATGGCGCCGATCGGCGGAATCCCGGTCGCGCCGACCACCCGCGCGGCAACCATCGCCAGCAGCAGCGCCAGCGGAATCGACAGCGCCGCCAGCCAGGGGTCGATGCCGAATAGGCTGACCTGCAGCGCCAGCACCAGTCCTACCGACAGCGCAAAACCGGCCGCAGGCCAGCCGTGCGGACGCCGCAGCACCGGCCGCCGGCGTGTTGTTGGCGAGCGTGAGCGCAGCAGGCGCAGGCCCAGCGAGGTCAGCGTCGCGCAGACCATCAGGCTCACGCCCGGCCACAACAGCCATTCGATCAGCGCAGCGAACTGCGGCCCCTGGGCGGCAGCCGACAAGCGCACCAGCCCCTCGGCCAGCAGCCAGGGCGCGATCAGGCCCCAGGCCAGCACAGCGCCGAGCAGCAGCGACAGGCCGACGCGCAACCCGATGATGCCGCCGAAGCCGAGCAACAGTAGCGAGGGTTCGAAGCTGAACGTCAGGCGTTCCAGCTGCGCCGAAGGGGCCCAGCGCGGCAGCGTCCAGAAAAAGGTATCGACCAGTTTGCTCCCGGCGGCCAGCACGGCGGCACCGCCCAGTACCCAGAGCCGGCGCCCGGCCTCGGCGCCATGACTGTAGATCTGCTGCAACGTCGCCAGGGTCGCCATGCCCTCGGGAAAGCGCAGCCCCGACTCGACGATCAGCGAGGGTCGCAGGTACCAGGCCACCCAGACCCCGAGAAAGCTCACCGAGAACACCCAGGCCATCAGCGGCAGGTTGTCCAGCTGCTGACCGGTGAGCAGGGTATAGGCGGGAATCGGTGCCACGAGCCCGCCGGAGATGATCGAGGCGCAGGACGAGGCAGTGGTCTGGTTGATGTTGCTTTCCAGCAGCGACCAGCGCGGGCGGCCGAACGCGACGGCAATGCTCTGCCAGAACGCGAAGCCGATCAGCAGCGCGATGATCGACATATTGAACGACCAGCCGATCTTGAGGCCCGAGTAGACATTCGACGGTGCCAGCAGCGCACCCAGCAGCAGACCGGTGAGCAAGGCACGCAGGGTCAGTTCACGAGACGAAACGGCAGAGGTGGTCGCGATCATTCCCCTACCTTAGCAGCCGTCCGGTGCAAAAACGCGCGTCCTTTCCGATGCCTCGCGTTCGACCTGGCAGAGTTGTGCACGTGCTGGCTGGATAATGCCCGTTCGCCATCTCTCGGCTGAACTTCGCTGCAAGGTGCTGGTCGTTTAGTAACTTTTTAATCAATCACGCCCGACTGACTAGGTACCGAACATGGACGCGGAGCTTACACGGGACACATCCTCCCCAACTGTCACGCTGTTAACCGGCAATGAACTGCTTGGGTTGTTCTTTCGCCACTTTCTAGGCGAACAGGCGCAAGTCGAAGTTGCGCTGACCGGACTGCAATCACCGGACAATCGCGGAGCCGACCTATTTCTGGTCGACGCCGGCCATAGCGAAGCCGAACAGATATCCAGCCTGATCGACCAGCTCGACGAGCACACGCCGGTGGCGCTGGTGAATATCGTCCCCGAGCAGGCCGAGCAGTTGGTCGAAAGACACCCGGTGATTCGCGGGGTGTTCTACAGCCACGCCACCCGCGAACACCTGCTCGAAGGCATTCGCGTCTTGCTCAAGGGCGGCGATTGGCTGCCGCGGGTGCTCACCGAGCGGCTGCTGGGCCAGTGGCGGCGCATGCGCCAGCTGGCGGAAAGCAAGACCAGCCTGACGCTGCGCGAGCGGGAAATCCTCAGCCTTGCCGGCAAGGGCCTGTCCAATGCCGAGATCGCCGAGCAGCTGTGCCTCAGCCCGCACACGATCAAGAGTCATATCCACAACCTGCTGCGCAAGATCGGCGCCTCCAACCGCGCCGAGGCGGCCTACCTGCTGCGCAGCCATCTGGACTGGGACAAGTCCTGCAGCGTCTGAGCGCGGGCCGCCCCGGCAGCGCACGCCGAGCAGGCGGCATTGCCGGGGCGCGCTCGAGCTGAGTGGAGCTCCATGGCACCGCTGGGATTAATCCATGAAACGCGTTATCCAGGCGGACTTTTACATCATCCGATGGATATCCAAGGTCGCGCGCGGCGTTCAAGAATCGCCTCCACTGTCATCCGGTATCTACCAATGACCCTTTGCTCTCCGCCCCGCGCCGCACTGCTGCTGGCCCTGATCCTCAGCCTGATCGGCTCCCCGCTGCTCGCTGCCGACCTGATGGACAACGGCGACCTCGCGCCGGGCGGCATCCCGCTCGGCGCCGCACCGTCCCGACTGACACAGGCGGCCGGTGCGCAGCAGGCCTATCTGCAGCAGCTGGGTCAGGGCAACCTGGCCGAACTGCGGCAGAACGGTCAGGCGCTCAGCGCCCAGGTGCTGCAACAAGGCAGCGACCAGGAAGCCTTTATCCTGCAGCACGGGGAAGACCTGCTGGCCGTCATCGAACAGGTCGGCCACGGCAATTACGCCGAGATCCGCCAGACCGGCAGCGACAACCAGGCCAGCATCAGCCAGTACGGCGCCTACAACGACGCGCGTATCGAACAGGTCGGCGACGGCCTGCGCAGCACCGTCACGCAATATGGCTACGGCCAGCAGATCAATATCGTGCAGGG
>DNMQ01000510.1 GCA_003488145.1 Pseudomonas sp. | reverse complement strand
GTACGCGACATTCTCGACGGCAAGGATCACCGCCTGTTCATAGTGATCGGCCCTTGCTCCATTCACGATCTGAAGGCCGCCCACGAGTACGCCGAGCGTCTCAAGGTGCTGGCAGAAAAGGTGTCCGACAGCCTCTTCCTCGTCATGCGGGTGTATTTCGAGAAGCCACGCACCACCGTCGGCTGGAAAGGCCTGATCAACGATCCGTATATGGACGACTCCTTCAAGATCCAGGACGGGCTGCACATCGGTCGCAAGCTGCTTCTCGACCTTGCCGAGATGGGTCTGCCCACCGCGACCGAAGCGCTCGATCCGATTTCGCCGCAATACCTGCAGGACCTGATCAGCTGGTCGGCGATTGGCGCACGCACCACCGAATCCCAGACACACCGCGAGATGGCCTCGGGCCTGTCCTCCGCTGTCGGCTTCAAGAACGGCACCGACGGCAGCCTGACCGTGGCAATCAACGCCCTGCAGTCGGTTTCCAGCCCGCACCGCTTCCTCGGCATCAACCAGTCCGGCGGCGTCTCCATCGTCACCACCAAGGGCAACAACTACGGGCATGTGGTCCTGCGCGGTGGCAACGGCAAGCCCAACTACGACTCGGTCAGCGTCGCGCTGTGCGAGCAGGATCTGAAGAAGGCGGGCATCCGCCCCAATGTGATGATCGACTGCAGCCACGCGAACTCCAACAAGGACCCTGCCCTGCAGCCGCTGGTAATGGACAACGTCGCCAATCAGATTCTGGAAGGCAACAACTCCATCGTTGGCCTGATGGTGGAAAGCCACCTTGGCTGGGGTAACCAGTCCATTCCGAAGGATCTGAGTGATCTCAAGTACGGCGTATCGATCACCGATGCCTGTATCGACTGGGAAACCACCGAGAAGGCGGTGATGAGCATGCACGACAAGCTAAAGGACGTACTGCCAAGACGGCAGCGCGACTGAAACGAAAAACGCCGGTCTCCCGGCGTTTTTTTATGGGGTCGGTTCCACCCTGTCCGAGGTCGGTCGATTGCGCTCGATGTAACGTTCGACATAGGAACACGACGGAATCACCTGGTACCCCTCGCGCTCGGCATATTCGAGCGCGTGCTGCGTCAGCACAGCAGCGATGCCTCGCCCACGCAGCGCATCCGGAACGAAGGTCCGGTACATGTCCAGCGTCTGCTTGCCCAGATCCATATAGGCCAGATAGGCACAATGCCCGTCGATCACGGCCTCGAAGCGATGCCCCGCCAGGTCATGGTGAACACGCACCGTATCGCTCATTTTGACTCCTCAGCAGGATTGCCCTGTCTTCTTGTTCTCGATCACGCTGCGGTTCATGACGCAGAACTGGCAGCCGGAACATACACAGGTGTCTTTTCTACCTGTTTCGCATCCGTTCGAACAGCCTCAGCTGATCAATATTTGTGCGCGGCATTGAAGGAACTTTCGATCAAACAGAAGATCAGGCAACTATGAGTGCATGTATTCCCGGCGAACACTGGATGTTTTTTATCCAACTTTCGCAAAGGGGTGGTAAAGCAAAAGGCCATTTGAAAAAAAAACTGTGGCTCCGAGGCTCGCTCCGTTTACTTAAGCTAAGTTCTAGGTAGTATGTGCGCGCAAACTTTCCATAACGGAAGTTGCTTATGGATTTCCACCTTAAGGGGAACAAGATGAACAACGTTCTGAAATTCTCTGCTCTGGCTCTGGCCGCAGTTCTGGCTACCGGTTGCAGCAACAGCATGACCAAAGAAAGCGAAGCTCGCCTGACGGCGACCGAGGACGCCGCTGCCCGCGCCCAAGCTCGCGCTGACGAAGCGTACAGCAAGGCCGACGAAGCTCTGGCCGCCGCTCAGAAGGCTCAGCAGACCGCTGACGAAGCCAACGAGCGTGCTCTGCGTATGCTGGAACGCGCCAGCCGCAAGTAAGCTTGTAGAAATAAAAAAAGCCGACCTTTGAGGTCGGCTTTTTTATGCACTTAGATCAGCAGTCAAAACAACTGTTCTTCCTGAGCAGCCACTTCCGTCCGTTGCTCGGCAATCTGGATCGGCAGGCCGTCCTCGCCAGCGATGATTTCGCGGACCATTTCCCAGTCAAGATGCAGCTTGCCCGCGGCATCGTCGCGCTTGAGTAGCGTATTGATCACGACCGCATGCTTATCCATCAAGGTGAGCGTTTGCTGATCACCCTCTTCCAGCGGCGCATGGGCTTCGAGATACACCTTGCCCTCACTCACGCCGAATTTGTATGGCTCGTCGACGATGCGGACCGGCGTCCCCACCTTCACCATCTTCGCCAGCTCCAGCACATTATGGTTGAGCATGCGGAAGCAGCCATGACTGACGCGCATACCGATCCCGAACTTCTTGTTCGAGCCATGGATAAGGTAGCCGGGCAGCGAAAGCGTCATCTTGAACGGCCCCAGCGGGTTATCCGGTCCGGGTGGAACGACTGTCGGTAACGGGTCGCCATCTGCAGCGTGCTCGTCACGGATGGATTGCGGTGGGTACCAGGCGGGGTTGCTGGTCATTGCCGAAATCCGCGTATTACCAACCGGCGAGCCCCAACCCTCGCGACCGATGCCGAGGGGGAAGGTGTGCACGACGTTCTTCCCTTCCGGGAAGTAATAAAGGCGGTACTCGGCAATGTTGATCACCACGCCTTCACGCGGGCCCGGCGGCAGAATGAAACGGGTCGGCAGGACGATGTCCGTGCCCTCGCCTGGCAACCAGGGATCGACACCCGGATTGGCCGCCACCAGCTCCAAATAGCCAAGGTCATGGGTTTCACCAATGGCGGCGAAGGTGTCCTCGTACTTGGCCTTGATGACCTGAATCTGACCGACGATGTCGTCGCCTTCCGGCGGCAGCGGCAGCTCGAGCGCCGCGCTGGAGCCTGCTGAAAGCAAAGCAGCGAGTGACAAACAGGAGGCGACTGCAAACGCGCGCGAGAGCATTCAGAAATCCTTGAGAACTTGGATGATGGAAATGGTGCGATTGTACGTGAACCGGGCGAAACGTGAGCTACCAGGCAGCGGTGGCGGACGGAAGGCCCTTGCGTCGCGCCTCAAGCAACTGCCTGCAGTTCGGACACAGCTGTCGGTCCTTCAGCGTGGCGCGCTCGAGCTCCCTCCAGCGAGGCTGCGCAGGCAGCAGACCGCCACACAGGGTACGGTCCGCATTGCCGCTCAGCTCAAGCTGGCGCAACGCCAGGTGCAGTCGATTCTCGCGGCAGGCGAACATGTCGTACTGTTCGTCCGGCACGATGATTCGATAAGCGTAAAGGGTCCTGGCTGGGCGCGACATCTGAGGCTCCAATCGAGGGCGCGACAGTAGCTGCGCGCACGCCTCAAAGCAAGGGCTCGAGCACCGGCCAGACGGTATCCAGCAGCTGGGGCTGGGCCTCTGCGGTGGGGTGAATGCCATCGGCCTGCATCATCCCCGCGACGCCACCAACCCCCTCCAGCAGAAACGGCACATAAGCCACCGGTTTCTCCGCTGCCAGCGAGTCGAAAGCGTCAGCGAACGCGCGGGTGTAACGCTGCCCGAGATTGGGCGGCATGCGCATTCCAAGCAACAGGACCTCTGCACCCGCCTCGCGGCTGCGATCGATCATCTCGGCAAGATTCTGTTTCAATTGGATGGAAGGACGTGAGACCCAGCAATTACAAGGGTTTCAGCCGATGGACACTCAAGCAGCGTCGCCAATTGTTAGAACCGTGTTAGAAGTCCCGCTCGCCAAGCCCTGGCACTACAGGCGCTCAGGCGTCTACTACCTCAGGGTCCGCCCCCTGCGCTCTACGGGCTCGTGTACGCTTTCCCTTCGCTCCAGTGATAGATCAACAGCCATGACCACCAGCAAGCAGCTCCTTTCGACGCTCAGGGTCTTCCACCTTGAGAATCCAGACGCTACCTGGGGAGAACTCCGCGACCACCTCAGGTCCATCGCAGAGGACGCCCTGGCGACTCCTACCGACTGGGAGCTGCTGGACACCCAGGGGCTGGTCTATTCGGATATCCGTGAGGAGCTGCACATGATCGCTTGCACGGCATCGCTCACACCGCCTCAAGCTAAGGCTGTCGAGTTGGGCCGCAGGATTATGGGAGCAGCAGAGAGACGCCTTCAGGGTCACCCTAAGGGCTTGGCCGATATAATAGATGAGATTGATCAGGATGCGGCGATCGATAGAGAACCAAGCGTCTCCCCGTCTCTATCTGTAGGCGCACCTCAAGCCCCTATGAGTGCTCTCGTCGGAGAAGCCAAGCCGCTCTCCTGGGAGGACTTGGCAGATAGCTACATGGCGGAGCACTCGGTTAACGTGAAGGTTTCCACCCTGGGAGCCCTTCGGACTGCCCATACGGTCATCGGGCGAGCCTTCGAGGCTGTCGGGGTCTCCGACCTCAGCAAGCCCAAGCGGGAGGACCTGATAGCCGTTCGGACAAACCTGCTTGAGACCCGCAAGCCTTCCACCGTGAACAACTTACTCGCCACCCTCTCGACGGTCCTGAAGTGGGCCGAGGCGAATGATCTGATAAAGAAGGCGTACACCGCTAAGCTCAAGCTCACCAAGGCCACCATGAGCGAGCGAGAGGGATTCACCGAGGCCCAGGTAGCGAAGGCCATGAGCCACGCTAACGGACTCCCTGCGACCTCCTGGCAACGCTGGGGCCTGTCCCTTCTGGCGATCACTGGGGCTCGTGTGGGTGAAGTCGCACAGCTCACCAAGGAAGACATCAAGCAGATCGACGGCTGCTGGTGTATCGACATTAACGAGAATGGCCCTGGGAAAAGCCTAAAGAACCGCTATAGCGCTCGTCTGGTCCCGCTGGTCGATGGGGCCTTCGGGTTCGACCTAACGGCCTTCCTTGAAGCAGCCAAAGCGGGAGCCCTGCCGTCTGACAATGGAATCAACGCAATGAACGCCAGCCGTGGTCTTGGGGTAGTGCTCAAGGAATCGCTGGGTGAAGACCGGGAGAAGAACCAGACGCTCCATTCCTTGCGTCACTCTATGGCCTCCAGGCTACAGCGAGGAGGCATTCCAGTCGTCTACACGCAGGCGATCCTCGGTCACGCCAGCGGCTCGATATCGTATGATGGCTATGGCAGCACTGTGCCAGTACAGAAGCTGGTAGCCGTTCTCAGGGACAGCCTTTCGAACGCCAAGGAGTAAATGACATGGACGCCTTCGTAGCCACCCTGGACTGGTTCAACACACTCAACTTCCGTGAATGGTTCATTACGGGTGGTGTTGTGGCCCTCGTGATGTTTCTGCTGATGATCGACTACCGAACGTAGCGGCTAAGGCATCCCAATCGAGCTGGACATCCTCGTGGGTCACCCAGAGCATGACCTCCTGTTCATCGCCACCCAGGTGGCACGAGCGGCTGGCCTGAAGAATCCCAAGAACAGCAGCCGGTCTGCCATGAAGTCCGCAAAGCAGGCGGGCTATGTGCAGATCAAGGCGCTGGAATCCAAAGTACAAGATTTCTCTACTTTGAACCCAGGCGTCGGGACGAACCGCTGGAAAGACATCTGGCTGTCCACCGAGTCCGCCACCTACCAGATGCTCCTACGGGGTCACGCACCGGCCTCCGAGCCCTTCCGCAAGTGGGTCACCGAGGTGGTCCTGCCGTCCATCCGCAAGACCGGTAAGTTCGAAAAAAACATTGGACTTAATCCGTGGTAGCCCTATGATGGCCACGCTTTCGCCAGCTCCCTTGGTAAGAGCACCCAGGCCAAAGGCCACCGGGTCCCCAACGTAATGCAATGCAACGTAAGCACTCAATCCTAAGATTCCTCAGTAGGAGCTTCACGTATGCACACCGCTATTGCCGCACTCCCTCCGTTCCACCCTCGTGTCATCCAGGCCAGCTATAAGCCGCTCACTGCCGCATTTGTGCCTCGCTATGTCCAAGCACTCAATCAAGACACAAGCCTTCCCAAGTCAAAGCTGACAGTCGAAGCCCTTGCCCGTAGCGTCCTAAAGCGGACTCTCCGCCTCCTCGTGCAGCACCAAGGAGCCGTCCCAGTGAGTCAGGCGCTGAGCTATCTCATGCTTGGCACCGGAAATCAGCCACTTACAGACACCCAGGGAAAGACCGCCTGCCGCCTCCTTGAGCTGGTTATGGAGTGCTCCGAGCTGATCGTAACGAATTGCGAGGGGAACACGTTCAGCCTGCACCCTGAGTGGTCCCAGCGATTCTGTGAGCGGTACGAAAAGCAGGAAGCCCGCATCCTGGCGATGACTGCCCACTGGGATTCCTCGGAACAGATTAAAAACCCTCACTAATAGGAGAGGACACACGATGCCCCTCCTACCGCCAGTCCGCTGGCAACCCAATCGACTTCCCCAGAAGGACGCCAGCCAAAAGCTGAGCGCCAGGGGTGACCCTTTTGTTTCCACTGGCATGACCCGTTGCTGACTCAGCGTAGGGACCCAGAGCCGTGGACCCGGTAGTCGAGCCGGGGTGAGCTGCAAGTAAGCCGGGTGTGTCCCGGTCGTCCCTGGGAGGTGGTGGCCCCAGTGATGCTTGCAGACACACGGGTGGCATTAAGAACCTGAAGATTCTAAGGGTGCATCTTCTTATATCTTTTATCAATCTTTAACTCTAAGTGGTCTTTTGGTTATCCCTTGGACATTGAGTGTCCTTAGGTGGGGCCAGGTCTTGGCAGACCATGATCCCGACTACCTTCAGGGCAACCCAGAGTCACCCATTTAAAACCCTCTGAATCGCCCCGGGTTTCGT
>DNMQ01000450.1 GCA_003488145.1 Pseudomonas sp. | reverse complement strand
CCCGGCGCGCTGCTCGATCACCGGCCGCAGCTGCGGATCGAGCCCGGCGATGCCGTTGAGCAGTGTGGTCTTGCCAACGCCAGATGGCCCAAGCAGGCAGATGCGATCACCTTCGCGCACCTGCGCTGCGAACGCGCCCAGCACGGGATGACGGCCATCCAGGCGCAGCTCAAGCATGGCGAACGCCCGCTTCGCGCCAGTACGAGGCGCGCCGCTCCAGCGGCTGCAGCAGCGCCAGTTCTATCAGTTGCACCACGGCGATGAAGGCAAGGCTGTAGGCGAGGATGCTCGCCACGTCGAACACCTGGAAGGCCATGTGCAGCTGAAAGCCGATGCCATCCGAGCGCCCAAGCAGTTCGACCACCAGCACGATCTTCCAGATCAGCGCCAGCCCACCGCGGGTGGCAGCCATCAGGTAGGGAAACAGCTGCGGCAGCCAGACGTGCCTGATCCGCTGCGAGCGCGTGAAGCGGTAGACCAGGGCCATCTGTTCCAGCTTGGGATCGATACTGCGGGCGCCCTCGCGCACGGTGACGGCCACGTTCGGCACCTTGTTGATGACCACCGCCAGCACCGCCGCGGCTTCGACCAGGCCGAACCAGACATAGAGCAGGATGATGGTGACCAGCGCCGGCAGGTTGAGAAACAGCACCAGCAGCGGATCGAGCACGGCATTGGCCAGCCGCGAGCGGCCCATCCATACGCCAAGCAGCGTGCCCAGCGCCATCGCCAGTACGAAGGCGAACAGCACGCGGCGTAGGGTTACCAGCAGGTGCTCGGGCAGCTCACCGCTCTGCGTGGCCTGCCAGAAGGTGTCGAACACGGCGGCCGGAGTGGGCAGCAGCGGCGTCTGCACGACCAGCGCAATCAGCGTCCAGAGCGCCACGGCGCATGGCAGGGCGATCCAGCAGGCCCAGCGCGAGCCGTTCATGGCGTGCTCTGGAACGACGCGGCCGGTATCAGTTTCGCCGGATCGGCACCGGTGAGAGTCAGCAGCCGCTGCAGGTCGGCGATACGCGGCTCATCCAGCGGCTGCGGGATGCCGGCAACGAAACTGTCGCGCAGCGCGGCGAACACGCCATCCTCTTCGGCGCGCATCAGCGGGCGGAGCGCCAGCCAGTGCGCGGGCTCGCTGGCGAGTTCGTGTTTGGTCTGGCCCAACGCCGTGGCGAAGCGCTGCAGCAGCGCCTCATGCTCGACGGCCCAGGATTCGGAAAACAGATAGCCGAGCACCGGCAGGTGCGGATCAAGCTCCAATGATCGGAGCAGATCATCAAGACCGAACGCCACCTGCACTCCACCCTCGCCACGCATGCGCGCGGAGAAGTGCCAGAAGGTCAGCAGCGCATCTACCTGACCGCGGCGCAGCGCCTGGCTGAGCAGGGGCGGTGCGGCGTATTGAACAGTCGCCTGTTTGGCCAGATCGATTCCGTCCTGGGCCGCGGCATGCTGCAGCAATTGCCAGCCCAGCCCGTCCGGCCCGCCGGCGACGCCGATGCGCTTGCCGCGCAGGCCGGCCAGCGTGCGGATGGCGCTGCCCTCGGGCACCAGCACCTCACCGATCTGGGAGGAGAAAGGTACGTAGCGATAGGCCGTGCCGGCCTGGTAACGCGCCTGCGCCCAGAGCAGATCGCTCACCGCGCCGTCGACGCTGCCGCTGGTCAATGCCAGCCGCGAGGCCGGCACATCGGCCACCAGTCGCACCTTCAGCTCGAAACCGTTGGCACGATCCAGTCCCTGGCGCTTGAGATGCTCAAGCTCCCAGTGCGGCGTGCCGAACTGCAGCACGCTGAGGGTCAACACCGGCAGCTCCTGCGCCTGTGCCCACAGGGGCAGCAATACAAGCGCCAGCAGCGCGCGGCGAGCGCGCAGAACGAACGGGGTGAGGAAGGGCAATGAAAGCATCATGCCCGCAGGGTACGAAGCCCCCAGGCGGGCACGAATTGTACTTTGGTGTCTGTTGGCTGCTGCGATGGTCGCAGCGGGCTTGACCCCGCCACTACATCGCGGCCTGGCTCAGCCCTGCGTGGCGATACGCTGCTGCAAGCGCGCCTGGAGCTGTTCCAGATCGGCCGGATCGGCCTTGCCGGCGGCATGAATGCCGAGCCCCTCGCCCGAGTAGCGCGGCACGATATGCACGTGGATGTGGAACACCGTCTGCCCCGCCGGCGCACCATTGAACTGCGCGACCTGCACGCCATCCGACTGCAGCTCGTCGACGATCACACGGGTGAGCTTCTGCACCACGGCCATGACCTTGGCCAGCGCTTCGGTATCCACATCGAGGATGTTGCAGGCCGCCGAGCGCTTGGGAATCACCAGCGTGTGGCCGAAGGACTGCGGGAACAGGTCGAGGAAGGCCAGTACGTCGTCATCCTCGTAGAGCTTGTAACAAGGCGCATCGCCGCGAATGATCTGGGCGAAGATGTTCTGTGGATCGTAGGGCGTGGTCAGGGACACCTGGAGTTCTCCGGCAAGTGGAAAAGGCAGACATTAGCATTCTCCGCGCGGCTGCGACCCGTGCGGCGATGCTTCGGAACGTTGCGGGCCTGGCCGCGCTCTCAAGGTCATCACCCCCGCGATCCGAGGTTATTCCGATGCACGTACGCGCCGTCGCCCCGATTGCTTCTGCAGTCGCGCTTTGCCTGTCTTCACTGTCTGCCATGGCCGCCGAAATCAAACCTGCCGAGTTGTTCGAGCAGGCCAACGCCGAAAAGAGCGCCTATATCGAAACCGTGAAACAGTTGGTGGCGGTGGATACAGGCACCGGCCAGGCCGAGGGCCTGGCCACGGTCAGCCAGTTGCTGGTCGAGCGCCTGCAGGCGCTGGGTGCGGAGGTCAGCACCAGCCCGGCCGCGCCATCGGCCGGCGACAACATCGTCGGCACCCTCAAGGGCACCGGCAGCAAGGACTTCCTGCTGATGGTGCATTACGACACCGTGTTCGCCGAAGGCACCGCCGCGGAGCGCCCGTTCCGCATGGACGAGAAGCGCGCCTACGGCCCCGGCGTGGCCGATGCCAAGGGTGGCGTGGCGATGATCCTGCATGCGCTGGAGCTGCTCAAGGCGCAGCAGTTCGACGCCTACGGCACGATCACCGTACTGTTCAACCCGGATGAGGAAATGGGCTCGGCGGGCTCGAAGAAGATCATCGCCGAACTGGCCCGCAAGCATGATTACGTCTTCTCCTACGAGCCGCCGGATCGCGATGCGGTGACCACCGCCACCAATGGCATCAATGCGGTGATGCTGGAGGTGAAGGGCAAATCCTCCCACGCCGGTTCCGCACCTGAGGAGGGTCGCAACGCCGTGCTGGAACTGGCGCACCAGCTGGTGCAGCTCAAGGACCTGGGCGACCCGGACAAGGGCACCACGGTCAGCTGGACCATGATCGCCGGCGGTGAGAAGCGCAACATCATCCCGAACAAGGCGACCGCCGAAGCAGACATGCGCTACTCCGATATCAGCGAGACCGAACGCGTGCTCGCCGATGCGCAGAAGATCATCGAGAACCAGCTGATCGACGACACCCGCGTCGAACTGCGCATCGACAGGGGCCGTCCACCGCTGGCGAAGAATCCGGCATCGGAGCGCCTGGCCGAAACCGCACAGCGCCTGTATGGCGAGATCGACCAGCGTATCGAGCCGATCGCCATGCGCTTCGGCACCGATGCCGGCTACGCCTACGTGCCGGACAGCGACAAGCCGGCCGTGCTGGAAACCATGGGTGTGGTCGGTGCAGGGCTGCATTCGGAAGAGGAATACATCGAGCTGTCCAGCATCGCGCCGCGGCTCTACCTGACCACGGCGATGATCCGCGCGCTGTCCACCGACGCGCCTTAGCAGCCGGCGAGCGGCTGGCGGTTCCCCTTGCCGGGATGGCGTCACGAAGCGCGGGCCAGACGGCCTGCGCTGCGGCACAATCGGCGCTTCGCCAGCCGCCTTCAGCAAGGAGCCCCGCATGCAACTGGCCAGGATCGAACAGCTGCTCGTCGGCACAGCCGTGCCCTTCACCCGCCCCGGCAGCCACAGCGCCATTGCCAAGCAACCCACTGCCGGGCCGGTGGCGGTCGGCAGCGAAGGGCTCGCCGGCGACGAACAGGGCGATCGCCGTGTGCATGGCGGCGTCTACAAGGCGCTGCATCACTACCCGTTCGAGCACTATCACCACTGGCGTGCTCAGCTCGGCCATTCGCCGCTGCTCGAGCGGCCCGGAGCCTTCGGCGAGAACATCAGCACCACCGGCCTCGGCGAGGCCGACCTCTGCCTGGGCGACGTGCTGCGCTGTGGCGACGTGCTGCTGCAGGTGGCGCAGACCCGCCAGCCCTGCTGGAAGCTCAACGACCGCTTCGGCGTGAAGGACATGTCGCTGCGCGTCCAGCGAAGCGGCCTGTGCGGTTGGTATTACCAGGTGCTCGAGCCCGGCGAGCTGCAGGTCGGCCAGGCACTGCTGCTGGAGCAGCGCGCCTACCCGCGCTGGCCTCTGACGCGGGTGATGGACGTGCTCTACCGCCGACCGCTGGAGCGCGCCGACCTGCTCGAACTGGCCGAACTGCCGTTGGTGCCGAACTGGCGCACGCTCGTCGAACGCAGGCTGCAGAACAACGCGGTGGAAGACTGGAGCAAGCGCCTCGACGGCCTGGCGAACGTCGAGCAGCCGGCCGGCTGAGCAACATGCAAAGGCAGTAGGCGAAAGCCGGCGCGGCAGGTATCTTCGCCACCTCCCACAACAGGACCGCCTGCTCGATGCTCCGCCTCGCCACCCTCTGCGCCCTGGCGCTGTTCGCCTGCACCGCCCACGCCAAGGTCGAGGTACTGCCGCTGGAGCACGAGGATCAGGGGCTGGTACTGGTGGCTCGGGTTACCGAGCAGATCGCGCCGGGCGACTACGAGGCATTGCTCAAGGGCATCATGGCCCATCCCGGCAAATACGCGCGCAAGCTGCTGATCCT
>DNMQ01000406.1 GCA_003488145.1 Pseudomonas sp. | reverse complement strand
GCCTCTGGCTCGGTTTTTTTCGTTTCGGCGAGCAACTGATTGAACTGCCCCTTCCGATAGCCGGCCACGCCAGACAAAAGAAGACCGCCCGAAGGCGGTCTTTTTGTACCTGCAGCCTAGATCAGGCGTAAGGGTGGCGCAGCACAATGGTTTCGTTGCGATCCGGGCCGGTGGAGATGATATCCACCGGCGCCTCGACCAGCTCCTCGAGACGCTTGATGTACGCGCGCGCATTCGCGGGCAGCTCATCAAGGGTCTTCGCACCAACAGTCGACTCACTCCAGCCCGGCATCTCTTCGTATACCGGCTGCAGGCCGTCATAGCTGTCCGCATCGGTCGGCGCGTCAACCAGAACATCGCCATTACGATCCTTGTAACCAACACATATGCGGATGGTTTCCAGACCATCGAGCACGTCGAGCTTGGTCAGGCAAATGCCGGATATACTGTTGATCTCGATGGCACGACGCAGGATCACTGCATCGAACCAGCCGCAGCGCCGCGCACGACCGGTAGTGGAACCGAACTCGTGACCGCGCTCGGCCAGACGAGCACCGATATCATCGAACAGCTCGGTCGGGAACGGACCGGAACCCACGCGCGTGGTATATGCCTTGGTGATACCGAGAATGTAATCCAGATACAGCGGACCAAAGCCCGAACCGGTGGCAGTACCGCCGGCAGTGGTGCTGGAGCTGGTGACGTAGGGATAGGTGCCATGATCGATGTCCAGCAGCGAACCCTGCGCGCCCTCGAACATGATGCAGACGCCCTGCTTGCGCAGCTCGTGCAGGCGGGCGGTGACATCAGTGATCAACGGCTTGAGGATTTCCGCGTAGCCGAGCGCCTCATCTAGGGTCTTCTGGAAATCAACCGGCTCGACCTTGTAGAAGTTCTGCAGCACGAAGTTGTGGTATTCCAGCAGCTCGCGCAGCTTGACCGCGAAGCGCTCCGGGTTGAACAGGTCAGCAATGCGCAGGCCGCGACGTGCAACCTTGTCCTCGTAAGCCGGGCCAATGCCACGACCCGTCGTGCCGATCTTGCCTTCCGAGCGCGAAGCCTCACGCGCCTGATCCAGCGCCACGTGGTACGGCAGGATCAGCGTGCAGGACGGACTGATGCGCAGGCGCTCGCGTACCGGCACGCCCTTTTCTTCCAGCTTGGTGATCTCACGCAGCAGCGCGTCGGGAGCGACCACCACGCCGTTGCCGATCAGACACTGCACATTGTCACGCAGGATGCCGGACGGAATCAGGTGCAGCACGGTCTTCTCACCGTCGATGACCAGGGTATGACCGGCATTGTGGCCGCCCTGGTAACGCACAACCGCAGCCGCCTGATCGGTCAGCAGATCGACGATCTTGCCCTTGCCCTCATCACCCCACTGGGTGCCCAGGACCACGACGTTCTTACCCATAACCCTCTGTCCTCTTCGGCGAAGCATGCCGGTCGCAACCGGCGATAATCGAAACCAGGCCAGCGCCGCAGCGCGGCGCCACAGCCATCAGGACGCCAGCGAAGCCACCGTCCAGACACCATCCTTCAATTGCAATTGCCGGTCGCAGCCGAGCTGCGCAGCATCGGCTCGCGACTGCCCATCAAGGGCTTGCACCACGCGCTCACCCTGACGCCGCAGCTGACGGACCGCATCCCACAGACCCGGTTCGCCGTCTTGCGGCGCCCAAACGCCCGACACAGGCGCGGAAAGATCAGCACTGCCCAGACTGACCAGCGTCTTCAGGTCGGTGGAGAAACCCGTCGCCGGGCGTGCGCGACCGAAGTCGGCACCAAT
Source organism: Pseudomonas sp. (assembly GCA_003488145.1). Lineage (GTDB taxonomy): Bacteria > Pseudomonadota > Gammaproteobacteria > Pseudomonadales > Pseudomonadaceae > Stutzerimonas. The sequence continues at coordinate 822 of DNMQ01000406.1, read as the reverse complement.
GTCGTCATAACGACCACCCTGCGCGATCGACTGACCGACGCCGGGTACGAACACCGCGAACACCACTCCAGTATGGTAGTGATAGCCACGCAACTCGCCCAAATCGAAATACAGCGGCACACCCGGATAACGCGCCGCCAGCTGATCGGCAATGGCCGTCAGCGTTTCCAGCGCGGCCTGCACCTCGGCGGGCGCGGCCGCCAGCGCCATACGCGCCTGATCGAGCACTTCCCGCCCACCGCACAATCGCGCCAGCGCGCGCAGCATGCCGGCCAATGCCGGATCGAGCGCAGCAGTCTGCTCGGCAATCTCGTCCATCGCCTTGCGCTGCAGCGCATCGAACAACCGCTGCTCGGCTTCGCCACTCAGCCCGCCAGCCTTGGCCAGACCGCGATAGATGCCCACATGCCCGAGATCCATATGCACATCCGGCACCTCGGCAAGCTCGAGCATTTCCAGCATCAGACTGATGACCTCGATATCACTGGCAGCAGACGCATCGCCATACAGCTCAGCCCCCAACTGGATAGGGCTGCGCGAGGTGGAAAGCGCCTGCGGCTTGGCATGCAACACACTACCGGCATAGCACAGGCGACTGGGACCTTCGCGACGCAGGGTATGCGCGTCGACCCGGGCCACTTGTGGCGTGATATCAGCCCGCAGCCCCATCTGGCGACCGGAAAGCGGGTCGATGACCTTGAAGGTGCGCAAATCCAGATCCTGCCCGGAACCGGTGAGCAACGACTCGAGAAACTCCACGTGCGGGGTGATGACCAGCTCGTAGCCCCAGCACTGGAACAGGTCCAGCACGCGCCGACGCGC
>DNMQ01000405.1 GCA_003488145.1 Pseudomonas sp. | reverse complement strand
GCCAGGCGCACTTCGGTGGCGCCGGCCAGCTTGAGCACTTCGCTGACGCGCGCGCAGTCGTCGTGCACGTCGGCTTCCACGCCATCCAGCTCGCAGAGCAGGATCGCCTCGGCATCCACCGGGTAGCCGGCGTGGATGAAGTCCTCGGCGGCGCGGATCGACAGGTTGTCCATCATTTCCAGGCCACCGGGGATGATGCCGGCGGCGATGATGTCGCCCACCGCACGGCCGGCCTTTTCCACCGAGTCGAAGGCGGCCAGCAGCACCTTGGCCACCTGCGGCTTGGGCAGCAGCTTGACCGTGACTTCGGTGACGATGCCGAGCATGCCTTCGGAGCCGGTGAACAGCGCCAGCAGGTCGAAGCCCGGCGAGTCCAGGGCGTCGGAGCCGAGCGTCATGCGCTCGCCCTCGACGGTGAGGATGTCCACCTTGAGCAGGTTGTGCACGGTCAGCCCGTATTTCAGGCAGTGCACGCCACCGGCGTTCTCGGCGACGTTGCCGCCGATGGAGCAGGCGATCTGGGACGAGGGGTCCGGTGCGTAATACAGATCGAAGGGAGCCGCGGCCTGGGAGATCGCCAGGTTGCGTACACCGGGCTGGACGCGGGCGAAACGACCGGCCGGGTCCACTTCGAGAATCTTGTTGAAGCGCGCCATGACCAGCAGGATGCCCTGCTCCAGCGGCAGCGCACCGCCGGACAGCCCGGTACCGGCGCCACGGGCAACCACCGGCACGCCGCGCTGATGGCAGAGCTTGAGCAGCGTCTCGACCTGCTCAATGCGCTCGGGCAGCACCACCAGCAGCGGCGTGGTGCGGTAGGCGGAAAGACCGTCGCACTCGTAGGGCTTGAGGTCCTCGCTGCGGTGGAGGATGTCCAGATCGGGCAACTGCGCCTGCAGCTCGGCCAGCAGGGCGGCCTTGTCGACCTTGGGCAACGCACCATCGACGCGTTCGTCGTAGAGAATGTTCATGGCAGGTTCCGGTTCTCGTAGGTTGCAGCCAGCGCGAACGACTGCGGTGGAATGACGCATCTTTAACGTCGAAGATGGTCCCCAGTCCATGGCCTAGACAACTGGTCCTACCAGTTTTTTGTAGTCGCCCGATAAAAGGCACTACCTAACAGTCCTCCAGACGGCGCTGTTACTGGTATTCAGGCATTCAGGGTAAACTCCCGCCAAACTGGTCCTACCAGTGGGAGAACGAGGACATGCAGAACGAAAACCACAATGACCGTCGTCAAGTCGCCGATGTCGTCGCCGAGCGTATCGAACGGCTGATCGTCGACGGCGTATTGAAGGTCGGCCAGGCGCTGCCATCGGAACGCCGCCTGTGCGAGAAGCTGGGCATTTCCCGCTCGGCGTTGCGCGAGGGCCTGCGCGTATTGCGTGGACGCGGCATCATCGAGACGTCCCAGGGCCGTGGCTCTTTCGTCGCCGAACTGTCCGGCAACCACGATGCCAGCCCGCTGATGCACCTGTTCAACTCGCAACCGCGCACGCTCTACGACCTGCTGGAAGTACGCGCGCTGCTGGAAAGCGAGTCGGCGCGGCTGGCCGCCCTGCGCGGCACCGATGCGGATTTCGTGCTGCTCGGCCGCCGTTACGAGGAAATGCTCGCCGCCCACGCCAGCGAGGACGGCGCCGACCCCCGCGAGCACGCCCGCCTCGACCACGCGTTTCATCTGGCGATCTGCGAGGCCTCGCACAACCCGGTGCTGGTGCACACGCTGCAATCGCTGACCGACCTGATGCTCAGCACGGTTTTCGCCTCGGTGAACAACCTCTACCATCGACCAGCGCAGAAGAGGCAGATCGACCGCCAGCACTCGCGTCTCTATCACGCGGTGATCGAGCGTCTGCCGGAACAGGCCCAGCGTGCGGCACGCGACCATATCCACGGCATTCGCGACAACCTCAAGGAGATCGAACAGGAGGAGCAGCGCCTGGTGCGCGCCACCATGCGTCTTGAAGGCTGGACCTGAGGCGTATGTAGCGTTTACCGAGCGCGGCTACAGCCTGGCCGGACAGCCCGCACCCGTGCCGCGCCCAAGTCGCATGCTAGACTCGCCGCTCTTTTCCGCTAGCTCTGACGCACCGTGTCCGAAATTCATGACTGGCTAAGTGCCGACCGCCTCCCCTCCCCCCTCGATCCCGCCCTGCACGACTGGCTCTACGTCGACAAGGGCTCGCTCACCCGCCGCCTGACCGAGCTGGCCGATGGCGCCTTCAGCGTGACGCCGCTACACGAAGCCTGGCAGCCCCTGCGCGCCGACGAGTGCGCCGCGCTAGGCGTTCCGGCCGACAGCGAGGGCTGGGTGCGTGAAGTCTATCTGTGCGGTCATGGCCAGCCCTGGGTATTCGCCCGCAGCGTCGCCGCGCGAGCGCAGCTGGAGGATTCCGGCCTCGACCTGCAGCGCCTGGGCAATCGTTCCCTGGGTGAGCTGTTGTTCAGCGATCCGGCCTTTGCGCGCGGCACGCTCGAGGCCTGTCATTACCCCGCGCGCTGGCTACCGGATGCGTGCCGTGTCGACGGCCTCTGGGCGCGGCGCTCGTGCTTCCGCCAGAATCGGCTCGGCGTGCTGGTCGCCGAGATCTTCCTCCCCGAGCTGTGGCAGGCCGCCGCCGTCACGCCCTGAGCGCGCCGCTCTGCATGCCCCCTTCCGCCAAGGAGAGCCGTTGATGTATCTGAAACTGCTGCAATCGTGCAATCGCCTGCACCCGCGCGCCTGGGACTTCATCCAGCTGATGCGCCTGGACCGGCCCATCGGCACCTATCTGCTGCTATGGCCGACGCTGTGGGCGCTGTGGATCGCTGCCGAAGGCGTGCCCAGCGCGAAGAACCTGTTCATCTTCGTCACCGGCGTCATCCTGATGCGCGCCGCCGGCTGCGTGGTCAACGACTTCGCCGACCGCAACTTCGATGGCCACGTGCAACGCACCCAGGCGCGCCCCATGGCCACCGGCAAGATCAGCTCGCGCGAGGCCTGGACGCTGTTCGCCGTGCTGGTGGGCTTGAGCTTCGGCCTGGTGCTGCTGACCAACGCGACCACCGTCTACCTGTCCTTCGGCGCCCTGGCGCTGGCCGCCTGCTACCCGTTCATGAAGCGCTACACCTTCTATCCGCAGGTGGTGCTCGGCGCGGCCTTCTCCTGGGGCATGCCGATGGCCTTCACCGCCGAGACCGGCAGCCTGCCGCCCGAGGCCTGGCTGTTGTTCATCGCCAACCTGCTGTGGACGGTGGCCTACGACACCTACTACGCCATGGCCGACCGCGAGGACGACCTGAAGATCGGCATCAAGTCCACCGCCATCCTCTTCGGCGAAGCGGACCGCGTCATCATCGTCACCCTGCAGGGCCTGGCGCTGTTCTGCCTGCTCCTTGCCGGCGTGCGCTTCGAGCTGGGCCAGTGGTTCCACCTCGGGCTGGTGGTCGCCGCCGGCTGCTTCGCCTGGGAGTTCTGGAAAACCCAATCGCGCAAACCGCAGATCTGCTTCAAGGCGTTCCTGCACAACCACTGGGCAGGACTGGCGATCCTGGCGGGCATCGTGCTGGACTACGCCACCAAGGCTTAAGCCCAGGCGTGCCGGGCTAGAGCGCCGGAGCACGGCAGCCTGCTGCCGTCTGCCTGTCACATGGCTGCAATAATTCCGTTATCTAATGCCGGACGACAAGAACGACCCGAGGCTTGACCATGAACGGCAAGAGCATACTGATCGTCGATGACGAGGCGCCGATCCGCGAGATGATCGTCGTCGCCCTGGAAATGGCCGGCTATGACTGTCTCGAAGCAGAGAACACCCAGCAGGCCCACGCGCTGATCATCGACCGAAAGCCGGACCTGATCCTGCTCGACTGGATGCTGCC
>DNMQ01000408.1 GCA_003488145.1 Pseudomonas sp. | reverse complement strand
CGCTCCAGGCGCAGCTCCATCTCCCACAGGGTGGTGACGAAAGCAGCAGGATCACGCCCATCGAACGGCATCGGGTCGAAGCCGCACTGACTCAAGTGCTGACGGAAATCCTCGAGCCCCTGCTCGGTGCCAAGCGCAGTACGCTGCTCGATTCGCCGCCCGTTGGCAATCATCACCGGCAGCGCGACGCCGCAATCTTCGGCACGCCACCAGCGGGGAATCCAGTCACTGCCGCGCTGCTCTTCTGCCGCGCCATCGGAGAGGAAGGCCACCAGCGTCTCGCCCGGCAGCGGCATGTGTGCGTATTGCAACTCGGCGAAACCGAGATAACCGCCCTCGGCAATGCCGCCGGCGGTGTGCGGATTGACATGGCTGCCCAGGGGCGCGAGCGGACTGCCGTCGGCGGCCTGGCCGTAACCGTAGAAATCCTGCAGCAGGCGATTCATGCCCGCCTCGCCGCCCGCGTAGGCTTGCGCCTGCTCCGGATGCAGGTTGCCCGTCAGCAGGTTAAGCGCATCGACGGCCGCCACACAGTGGCCCTGCCCCATCAGCCAGGCGCGGGTGCGGCCAGTCAGCGCATTCAGGGCCAGGTAACCGGCATAGGCCGGCACCATGTTCAGCGCGCCGCCGGTATGCCCCTCGGGGTTCTGCTTGAAATCCTCGGCAGCCAACGGCGAACCGTCCAGATGCACCTGGCGCGCGTAGGTCATGTGCACCACCAGCCAGAGTCCGGCGCTGGCGACCCGGTCGACCGCCTGCAGCAGCCGGTAAACACTGGCCAGATCCGGCTGATGACCTGCCTGTACCAGCTGATGGGCCAACCGGAACACCGCCGCCTGGGTCTCCAGCGCGTGCTCGAACGGCCCGAAACCTACACGCCAGGTGGCGAACTCCGGTTCGGCTTGCGCGTGTTGATCCAGCTCGACAAGGCTGGGCAGTAGCTGACTCATGGGTTCACTCCGTTGGTAAGCGGGTTGTGCTGTAGTCTAGGCAGCGCTCGATTCGTTATCACTGATATGTATCAAGTGGTCATGGCAACCGAGCGGGCAATGTGGACATCATCGTACAGACAGGAAGGCAACATGGCTTTGCTCAGTTTTCTAGGCGCCATTCAGCAGGTCACCGGCTCCTGCTATCTCATTGAGACCCATGACGGTGCAAGGGTTCTGCTCGAATGCGGCATGCACCAGGGCCGCCGGGAAGATGCCGGCAGCGACCGCAGCGCGTTCGCCTTCGACCCCAAGACACTCGATGCGGTGGTGCTGTCCCACGCGCATATCGACCACAGCGGCCTGCTGCCGCGCCTGGTCGCCCTCGGCTACCGCGGCGCCGTGCACTGCACCGATGCCACCGCGGAGCTGCTCGAACTGATGCTGCTGGATTCGGCGCAGATTCAGGAAAAGGATGCGGAGTGGGAAAACAAGTGGCGCGCACGCATCGGCAAACCGATGATCCAGCCGCTCTATACCCGCGTCGACGCCGAGCGCATGTTGAGCCAGCGCACTCCCCACGCCTATGGCGAGACGTTCGATGTCGCGCCAGGTGTCGCGGTGACCTTCCACGATGCCGGTCACATCCTCGGCTCCTCGATCGTGCAACTGGATGTGCACGACCATGGCAGAACACGGCGCGTGGTCTTCTCGGGCGACCTGGGCAACGACTGCTCGCCGCTGATGCATGCACCGACCGTGCTCAAGGAAGCTGACGTGGTGCTCATGGAGTCCACCTATGGCGACCGCGACCACCGCAGCCACGAAGACACGATCGAGGAGCTGGCCGGCATCCTGCAACAGGCCCATCGCGATGGCGGCAACGTGCTGATGCCCTCCTTCGCCGTCGGACGTACGCAGGACCTGATCTACTACCTCGGGCGCTTCTACCGGGAAGGCCGTCTGCCGCAGCAAGCGGTATTTCTGGACAGCCCGATGGCCATCGGCGCCAACGCCATCTACTCGCACTACAAGGATCAGCTGGATCTCGACGGCATCGACAATGCCCTGAGCGGAGCCAGCGGCAAGCTTTACGCCGAGCGCTGGTTGCCGATCCTCCGATCCACGCCGACACCGGAAGAATCGATGGCGATCAACCGCTTCAAGAGCGGCGTGATCATTATCGCTGGCAGCGGCATGTGCACCGGCGGGCGCATCCTGCATCACTTCAAGCACAACCTCTGGCGCGAGGAGTGCCATCTGGTGATCCCTGGTTTCCAGGCACGCGGTACCCTCGGCCGTGCCATCGTCGACGGAGCGAAAAGCGTCAAGTTGCTGCACCAGCGCATCGCCGTGAATGCCAAGGTGCATACCCTCGGAGGGTTCTCCGCCCACGCCGGCCAGTCTCAGCTCATCGACTGGGTCAGCAACTTCGAAAGCCGTCCGGAGCTCTACCTGGTGCACGGCGAGCTGGAGAAGATGCAGGCGCTGCAGCAGACCATCCGTGAACGTCTCGACTGGGAAGCACGCATTCCGGAACCTGGCGACCGAATCGCCATCTGAACGCAGCCCGCCGAAGCCGCTTGCGGCTTCGGTCGCCTGCGCGCCACGCAACCGGCTTGAGCCGGCTGACCGCAGCCTATAGCCTGAACGCGACGCTCATACATGGAGATGTTGTATGTCCTTTGATTCGGATGACTATCTGTCGCGGCATTTCAAGACCAGCGGCGCCGAGCTGGAAAGCAAGATCGATGAGCTGGCCGCCTTGGTCGTTCCGGAGAACAGTGCGAACCTGCCCCTATACCGGGAGATGCTGGTGACCGTCATGCGCATGGCTCAGGCCGACCGCAGCCGCTGGGATGCCAAGATTCTGCTGCAGACGATGCGCGAAATGGAGCACGCATTCAGCCGGCTCGACCAGTTCAAGCGGCGCCGCAAGGTCACGGTGTTCGGCTCAGCGCGTACGCCGGTCGAGCATCCCCTGTATGCGCTGGCCCGTCAGTTGGGCTCCATCCTTGCGCATTACAACTTCATGGTCATCACCGGCGCCGGTGGCGGCATCATGGCCGCCGCTCACGAGGGCGCCGGGCGCGACAGCAGCCTCGGGCTGAACATCACGCTGCCTTTCGAACAGCATCCCAACCCGACGGTAGGTGGCACCGAGAATCTGTTGTCGTTCCATTTCTTCTTCGTGCGCAAACTGTTCTTCATCAAGGAAGCCGATGCGCTGGTGCTCTGCCCCGGTGGGTTCGGCACGCTGGACGAAGCGCTGGAAGTGCTGACGCTGATCCAGACTGGCAAGAGTCCGCTGGTCCCGATCGTGCTGCTCGACGAACCCGGCGGCACCTACTGGAAGGATGCACTGCAGTTCATGCGCGGTCAGCTGGAGGAGAATCGCTACATCCTGCCCAGCGACATGCGATTGATGCGCCTGGTGGACGATGCCGAGGAAGCAGCCAGGGAAATCGCCAACTTCTATCGCAACTTCCACTCGAGCCGCTGGCTGAAGGATCGTTTCGTTCTGCGCCTCAACCACGCACTGAACGACCAGGCGATGGAATACCTGAACGCGGAGTTCACCGATCTGTGTCTGAAAGGCGTATTCGAACAGCAGAACTGCTGTGAATCGGAACTGGACGAGCCCGAACTACAGCGCCTGCCGCGCTTGAGCTTCGTCTTCAACGGCCGCAACCACGGTCGCTTGAGGGAGCTGACGGACTACGTCAACGAACCGGCCAACTGGGCGCGGCCGCTGGCAAGCGAGGACTGATGGCCTTTGATGGCCTGGACTCCGGATATTGCGAGCGCTCGTAAGGCTGGTCGGCTTCAGCACCGACTGGTCTCCGACGCGCACAACCTGGCATAGAGCCCCGTTACCGCATCAATCCGCCGAGCTGTCGCCGCGCAACACTCGACTGATCAACTCCAGCGGATAACCGCGATAGCTGAGAAAGCGCCCCTGCTTCGCCCGCTCTTTGGCATCGGCAGGCAACCGTCCAGCGAACTTGCGCTGCCAGAGTTCGCGCAGCTGCTCACCCCAGTCAAAACCACTGTCACGCAATGCCTGCTCGATATCCGCTCTGGCCAGCCCGCGCTGGGCCAATTCCTCGCGGATACGCAACGGCCCATAGCCGGCATTGGCCCGGCTTCTGACAAAGCTTTCGAGATATCGGGATTCGGAAAGCAGCCCCTGCTCGCATAGACGATCCAGGGCCTGCTCGATCAACTCAGGCGGGGCGCCACGCTGGCGCAGCTTGCGAGCCAGCTCGACGCGACCATGTTCGCGTCGAGCCAGCAGATCCATGGCCGTCCGCCGTACCGCGACGGGGTTATCGAGCACGGCAGCCATGGGGATCAGAGATCGGCGTCAGCCAGATCTTCGGTAACCGGGTTGGCCTTGGTGTTTGGCGCAACTACCAGCAACTTGTCGCGGATCTGTTGCTCGATCTCCTGACCGATCTCCGGATTGTCTTCCAGGTACTTGGCGGCGTTGGCCTTGCCCTGGCCGATCTTGCTGCCCTTGTAGGCGTACCAGGCGCCGGACTTCTCCACCAGGCCCTGCTGCACGCCGAGATCGATGACCTCGCCATTGCGGTAGATGCCCTTGCCATAGAGGATCTGGAACTCAGCCTGACGGAAGGGCGGCGCCACCTTGTTCTTCACCACCTTGACGCGGGTTTCGCTGCCGACCACTTCGTCGCCTTCCTTGACCGCGCCGGTACGGCGAATATCCAGACGAACCGAGGCGTAGAACTTCAGCGCGTTACCACCGGTGGTGGTTTCCGGGCTGCCGAACATCACGCCGATCTTCATGCGGATCTGGTTGATGAAGATGACCAGGCAGTTGGCGTTCTTGATATTGCCCGTGATCTTGCGCAGCGCCTGAGACATCAGACGGGCCTGCAGGCCGACGTGCGTATCGCCCATCTCGCCTTCGATTTCGGCCTTGGGCACCAGCGCCGCCACGGAGTCGACGATGATCACGTC